>CAZICJ010000029.1:0-2983 GCA_964537635.1 uncultured Pirellulales bacterium | reverse complement strand
CGACACCTGGTCGAGGTCGACCAGGACGATGCCGACGTGGAGGGCAGCCAGGATGTCTGTGAGGCTCTCTGCGCACAGGTGCCTGTCGAGGGCCTCGAGGCGCCGGATCCTGGGGCCGGGGTGGTAGATCGCCTGCTGCAGGTCCTCCTGGCTCAGGTTGCGCTCGAGGCGGCGGTTCGCCAGGAGCGCGTACAGCTCCTCGCGTGTCGTTGCGACCCCGTTACGCGGGGGGCGGGGTAGGCGGCTCGGGTACGACAGACGTCTGCGCACGCACACCTCCGTTCCTTGGAAGGACAAAAATCCTATTATAGGACCGATGACGAGAGGCGCACAGAAGCCCGCTGGCGCCCCATCTCCGTTCCGGGCTAGCTGCGTAGCGGACCCCCCCGACTCGGCCGTCCTGAGCGAACTGTGAGCGTCTGGCAGGCATCTCACGCCTCCACCTCTGCGGCGCAGCGTTGCAGATCTGCCTCGAGCCGGGCGCGTATCGGCGCCAACGCATTTTCCGGCACCCGGCAGCCCGGCTCGCCTGGCGGGGGTCCCCACGCAGGAGTCCACCGTTTTTCCGCGGGGGCGTCTGCGCGGAGCCATAGCCGCAGGGCGGGCTGCCAGTCCTCCTCGCCGTAGCGGTTGATGAGGGCGGGCGAGGCGAACTCGACGCCGGCACACGCGTCCGCCCACGTCTCGTGCGGCCACGGCGGCGCGACGGGTCCGAGCCATCGTCGCTTTCGCGACGGCATCCCTTCCGGCATCCCCTCTGGCATCCCTTGCCCCGGAGGGGTAAGGGGAGGAGTGAAGAATGAAGAATGCATCATTTTGCCACCGCCAGCCCCATCAGTGTTGCCATGGCCTTTCGGTGCCAAACTAGATTTTCTCCTTGCGCCTGAACGACTTGTGCCCCACCGCCTCCTGGCACCTTCGGCCCCGATCTCTGACCGTTTTTTTGCGAGCGCGTCGGTTCGCACCATGCGCCGGCAGTATGGAGTGCCGTGCCTGTCACGGGAGTAGACGCCAGCAGCCTCGAGCTCCTGCATCAGCTCGACGGTCTCCTCCTCGGTGCATCCCGCGCAGCGGGCGAGGTCTCGTGGAGACAGAGCGCGGTCCCCTAGGCGCAGGTAGCCCCGCGGCTGGCTCCGGGCCATGAGGCAGAGCATCCGCATCCAAAGGCCCTGGGCAGCGAGTGAGCAGAGGCGGAGCGCCTCGTCGTGCTCGTAGTCCGACCAAAAGAAGACATCGGCCGGGTTCTTGTCTACCTGTCTCATATCATCACGCCCTCGTCAAGAATACGGCCTGTCGGCAGATCGTGCCTCAGGGTGACGACCCCCGTAGCGCCCATGCGCTCCTTAGCGATGATCAATTCAAACCTACCTTCCGCCTCGCGCATCGCGTCCCGCCACGTGATCTGCGCGTCCGGGTCCGCCGGCTCCTCGCGCGCCAGATAGTAGTCGGGCCGGTAGCACAGCGTGACCGTGTCGGCATCCTGCTCCAGGCTGCCGCTGTCCCGGAGGTCAGCGAGCTGCGGGCGCCTGTCGCTCCGCCCCTCTACCGCCCGGTTGAGCTGATGCAGCAGCAGGACGGGCACGCCGAAGCGCAGAGCCGTCTGCTTCAGCGCCGCAGTGATCTCGCCGATCTCGTCGACCTTCCGCCCCCGATACCGCTCCGGCGGCCACACCTGCGTGAGCTGGTCGATGACGACGAGGCCGAGCTGCCTGCCCTCCTTCTCTGCGCGGCGGCGCCGGAAGGCGATGATGCCCTCGATCGTGCCGAGGTACGGACGCGGCTGGATGATGGCCAGCGGCAGCGTGTGCGCCACATCCTGGGCGCGACCGATGGCCTCGATCTGCTCGGGCGTCAGGCGCTCGCCCCCAGTGAGGAGCCCGTACGGCACGCGCAGGCCCGCATCGGCGGCCAGCATCGAGGCCAGGCGCAGGCTCACCTCGTCGACGCTCATCTCGAGTGTCAGGAACAGGCTCTGGTAGCCTGCGCGGGCCGCACCGACCGCCATCTGCAGGCCCACCGTACTCTTGCCCATGCCGGGCCGGCCCGCGAGGAGGTTGAGGGTCCCTGGGCGGAACCCGTGCGTGGCCTGATCGTAGGCGCCGATGCCCGCGGGCACGCCACGCCGTCCGCCCTGCTGCGCCTCGGTCACGAGGTCGATGGCGCGACCGACGGCCTCCGCCGCGCTGAGGTCGACACACGTCGCGCTCGTCCCCTCCTCCACCTGCGCGAGCTCGCGCACGAGGTCGGCGAGCTGGTCGCGCCACTCCACGTCCGACGACCCGAGCGCCGCCGCGCATCCGATGCGCCGTCCGATCTCGGCCGCCGCCCTCCGCTGCCACGTCTCAATGACGATCGCCGCGTAATCATGCACCTGCCCGTCCGACAGCGTCACCGCCACGAGGTCGACGAGGTAGTCTGGGCTGGCCCTGGCCTCGACCCAGACAGCATCGCGCGACATCCGCCGCTGCACCACGGGCAGGGCCTTCGGCGCCGCGTCTCTGTACGCCTGTCCGATCGCCGTCCAAATCCGCAGATGCAGCTCGCTCGCGAAATGCTCGCCTCGAAGCCCGGCCCCGCACGCATCCTCATAGGCGCGCAGGCTCGACAGACATGAGCCGAGCACCTGTCGCTCAGCCTCGATGCCGATCGAGGACGCGTCCAGCGCGGCCGGGGACGATGCGGCGGTCATGACCACGCGCATCGTTATGACGGACTCTGGTCCCTCTCCCGGGCACGCAGGCTCGCCTCGTACCGGCGGACCGCGTAGATCACACTCGTATGGTCGCGGTAGCCTACGGCGGGCGCGATGCGCGGGTAGGACCAGCCGAGCGCGCGCAGACGGGCACACAGCTCCCCTCGCGCCTCCACCACCTCGGGTGCCGTGCTCGGGCTCAGCGGATCGGCCCCGGATGCAGCCATGATCGCGGCGCGCAGCTCCCTCACGATCGGCCCCGGTCTCGGCGTCCGGTAATAGGTCGCCTTG
>CAZICJ010000028.1:0-31340 GCA_964537635.1 uncultured Pirellulales bacterium | reverse complement strand
TCATAAAGCGATGTCCCTTTTTTGCAATATGCCAACGCATTTAACGGATGAACCGGTTTTTTTATTTAACGGGCAAGAAAAGGGGAGATTCTCGGTTTATTGGGGTAGATTTGCAATACGGCAACGGCGGCGGCCTCGATGAGACGATTTTAATGGTTGACGCTGTGTCCGGCAACGAACAGGGAAATAAGTGGAATATCCCCTTTTCCTTCTCATTTTTTGTGTGAGATGACTTTGCGGCACAGGACTGTATTTAGGCATTTTCCGTGCTGCCAGGCCTGGATATTCGCCAGCGTCGTATCGGCAATTTGCCGCAAGGCGTTATGTGTAAAAAACGCCTGATGGCCGGTAACAATCACATTGGGAAACATCAGCAACCGCGCGAAAATATCATCCTGAATGATCTGATTGGATAAATCCTCGAAGAATAAATCTCCTTCTTCTTCATACACATCCAGGCCCAGATATCCGATTCGCAGGCTCTTTAATCCGTCAATAACCGCTTTTGTATCAATCAGTGCGCCCCTGCTGGTATTGATCAGCATTACGCAATCCTGCATCTTGGCAATCGCTTGGGCATTAATCAAATGATATGTCTGCGGGGTCAGCGGACAATGCAGGCTGATAATCAAACTTTTCTGGTAAATGGTATCAAGCGGAACATACTGGACGCCCAATGCAAGGCAATCGGGGTTGTGCGAAAGATCATACGCATATAATTGACAGCCAAACCCATGCAGAATGCGTGCAACCAATGCGCCGATTTTGCCGGTTCCGATAATGCCAACCGGCGTGTCCTTTAAATCAAAACCCATCAGTCCATCTAAAGAAAAATTGCCTTCGCGAATACGGGCATGGGCTTTATGGATACACCGATTCAGCCCCAAAATCAGCGCAAGTGTATGTTCGGCGACCGCATAAGGCGAATACGCCGGGACGCGCACCACCGAAATCCCCAGTTTCTCAGCCGCACTCAGATCAACATTATTAAATCCGGCACAACGCAGCGCAACCAGCCGTACGCCGGCATCCGATAATTGCGACAACACAGGCGCGTCAACCACATCATTGACAAAGACGCAGACCACCTGACAATCCTGGGCGAGTTTTGCCGTGTCATCCGAGAGCCTCTGGTCTAAATAGACCAATTCGTACCCGATATTCTCATTGGCTTTGTCCAAATACTGCTTCGTATAAGGCTTATTGCTGTACACCGCTATTTTCATCTATGAACCCTCTTTTCTTAAATAATTAAAGACCAAAACAGTTTTACGACTGCCAGTATATCCCAACTGGTTGTCGATGGCAACCTGCGCGCCAAGAAAAGCGGATATTTTACGTTTAGCGTATTGAGATTGACTAAGACACGCCCCAGATCAAAGAGGACGGCCTTGATGGCTTTGGTGTTGTTCATATCCGGCGGCGACCTTGAATCGCGGCGGGTTCACTTCTTTTTGGTAAGCAGTACGATCATCAAAACAATCAGGACACCGGCGGGGAGTTTGTCTATCCAGCCGCCGAATCGGCTGTAAAAAGTCAGGCGTGAATTCAGAGGGATATTATCCACAAACCAGCCTTCGACGGCTTGTCTATCCATGGCGTTTTTGGGCAGGCTGCCGGCCGCATAATCATTTCGTATCCGTCCATACGGGTCTATCAGGCAACTGATGCCGGTATTGACGCTGCGGATAATGGAGATCCGGTTTTCGATGCAGCGAAAGACGCTGATGGCGGTTCGTTGGGCAAGCTCCACCGAGGGATGGCCCTTGCCATCCTTGAATGTGACATACCAGCCATCATTGCTGATATTGACAAGCCAATCGGCGGCTTTTTTGCCATCTTGATACACCATTTTGCGGCCGATTGCCGGGTCGGTATCTTCATAGCATATCAGCACGCCGAAACGATAATCCTGTCCGTCGATGCCGACGGGGAACAGCATCGCCTCTTTGCCGGGCGTCAGGGTGTAGTCGTAGTCATACGGGTTGAGCATCATAAAGAGTTTATACAATGGCGGAAACGAGGTCTTGCAGGGGATAAATTCGCCGAATGGGACCAGGTGCATCTTGTCGTAGCGGCGGTCGGCCTGTTTGCCGTCGGGCGTATAGAGATAGGCGGAGTTGTATTTGTTGGTTACGATATAGTCGTTGTTTTTGACGCCGATATCGGCTGCGGGGGCGCCCAGCAGGATGGGGACTTTGCCGCGGCAGAAGTCGGCAATCTGGCGGTCGAAGCGGCGCGGCTCGCTGTCGTCTCTGCAATAGGTCAGATAGCCGGGGTTGAGATTTGCCAAGACCATCGTTTCGGGCCAGAGGATGAATGTGGCGCCGGCGGCAAGGCAGGCCTGACTTTGCTGGATTAAATTATCGAGAATTTGCTGAGCGTTTTCGCCTTCTTCCTTGACGACCGTCGGCACATTGGGCTGGACAGAGCCGACAAGCGGACCGCTGCGATAGCCGGCGGCTTCGTTTTCCCGCAGGTCATCGTATAAGCGGTATTGTCCATACAGAAACGCCGCAATTAACAGGGCAGCAACGGCGGCAGTAGATATCCATAACATTTTGTTTTGCAATCGGTTGCGCCGCATGACAAAAATCCAGTCGGCAATCAGGCCATTGGCGGCAGCGATGAGTGCGGAGATGCCGAACACGCCGGCAATGTCGGCAAATTGGATAAGAACGGTGTTGGCATATTGGCTATGGCCGAGAAAATACCAGCTAAAGCCGGTAAATAGGAAGGACTGGATGGATTCGGCGCCGACAAACAGAATCGGGGCGGCGACGGTCATCGGCAGATTGTGCCGGCGGCAATAGTGGATGCCCAATGCCAGCAGCGGCCAGTATAACGCCTGGAAGAGGGCAAAGCAGATAAAACCAGGGCCTGTGATGGGGATAATCCAGTAGAGATTGAACATCCAGGATGCGAATGAGGTCAGATAGGCGATTGCGGCCAGCCATTTTTTGGGGATATCCGGCCGGCAGGCAAGGATGAACGGGACTAATGCGACCCACGCCAAGCCGTGCAGATTCCACGGCGCCTGACAGACTGTCAGCAGCAGAGCGGACGCGGCAAAGCCGGCAAACAGCACAGCCAGCGACGACAAAGAGAGCTTTTGTGTGTTTAGACGACCCATGTGGATAATTCCTTAATGGCTCGCTGAATGACAAATGTCTCGTATTGTTTGCCATTATTCATCCGCACGGCAAACTGATTGGCGAACAGGGCAAAGAAATGTTTGTTTTCCAGCAGCGTACTGGCCTTGATTGCCATTTCGACAAAGAGGCGTTTGAGTTCAAGGGCTTCGCGGCTGTCTAATGAGGGCAATAGGCTATCATTGGGTTTTTGCTTTGCGAGGTCTTCGATTCGTATCTGCGTGTTTTTGACATATTCGTTGGAGATGTCGATGCCGCAGTAGGCGCGTCCGAGCTGGAAAGCGGTGGCGGCGGTAGTGCCGGAGCCATTGAAGGGGTCAAGAACCAGTCCGCCGGGGTTGGTGCTGACAGCGATAATGCGTGCCAGCAGCAGTTCGGGCATCTGGCAGGGATGCCAGCCCTGGCGTTCCTTGAACGAATTGCAGATACGCGAATAGCAATTCCAAGTGTCGTCGGGGATTTTGCCGGTGCTGTTGGCGCGGGCGTCATTGTAAAAAAGCTGCCGGTCGGAGGGGACGCGAATGGCAAAATCGTTGAAGGTGAAGTTTTTGTCATCCTTGACAAAATAAAAGATATGGACATGCGAACGGGCGAATTTCTGTTTGGTCTGCTGGCCGAAGGAGTAATGCCATATAATCCAGTTGCGCAGCGTCAGACCGAGCTGGTCGCCGATGAGACGGACATGGGCGGCGTATTCATCCCCGATAGCGATATAAAACGAGCCATCCGGCTTGAGAATCCGCACGCAGGCGGCCATCCAGTCCGCCGTCCAGGCCAGATAGTTGTTTTTTTCGAGCTTGTCGTGGTATTTGTCGTATCGAAAGCCGATATTGAACGGCGGGTCGGCAAAAACCAGGTCGGCAAACGGCTCGCTCGCCGAATCGAGCAGGCCGATGCAGTCGCCGCACAGGATTTTATTGAAAAACTCTTGCATAGGCAGGTATCTTATCCGGCCTTGTGGGGTTTGCAAGGGGGTAATTGGCGGGGTTTTGCGGAAATAATCCGTAACGGCTTGTGTCGGCGGATGCCGGCGGGACGGGGTCGATGCGAAAACAGGGCAAAAAAATAGATTGCCCCGCCTGCATTTTGTGATAGAATGACTCTATCATTTAATTCTAAGGAGAATCAAGTATGGAATACCGCGTTGCATCAAGTCATGGTGGTCTGGTTGGCCGCATTATTGGGTTTGCTTTATTTGTTGTGATTCTGCTGATTGCTGCCGTTGCGGTGTCGGTAACCAACATCAGCGGGGATGAAGTCGGCGTGGTCGAAAAGAAATTCGGCGGCGGTTCTATGGGCGAAGGCGGCATTATCGCCACTAATGGCGAAAACGGCATTCAGGCCCGGGTGCTGGCGCCGGGCTGGCATTTTTTCTACTGGCCGTGGCAATACAAAATTATCAAAAATCGGGTCATTGAAATCCGGGACGGCCAGGTCGGTCTGATTCAGGCGTCGGCGGGACAATCTCTGCCGCCGGACACAATTTACGCGCCGGAGTGGGAACAGCCCGACAAAATGCTCAACGCCGAGTACTTCCTTGGCGAAGGCAGGGGCTACAAGGGGCCGCAGTTGACGGTGCTCAAGCCCGGAAAATATCGGATCAATCCATGGCTGTTCACCATCACCCAGGCGCCGGTAACCAATGTGCAGGTTGGTACGGTAGCGGTTATCAAAAGCAATGTCGGCCAGCCGACTCGCACCAAAGACCGTTTAGTGGAAGTCGGCCAGCGCGGCATCTGGAATAAACCGCTGGGCGAGGGGCAGTATTATCTGCATACCAATGCGTATGAGGCGACCATTATTGACACCCGTCAGGTAACTATCAGTTATACATCCGAAAATGAAAGAGTCAAAGCCGAGGCGGTCAGGCCGATGACGGTTCGCAGCAGCGACGGCTTTACGTTTCCAGTCGATATTCGCGTGACTTACCAGATCGATTACGATAACGCGCCGCGTGTGGTGGCGACTGTAGGCGATGATGCGATGGTGCTGGATAAACTGGTAACGCCGTCGGTGCGGGCGATTTTCAGGAACAACGCCGAAAAGGTCAAGGCGCTGGATTATGTTCAGCAGCGGTCGATTCAGGAAAGCCAGAGCAATACCCTGCTCAAAGAGGAGTTGGCAAAGTACGGCGTTACGCTGCTGGCGGTGCGCATTGGCGATGTCGGCAATCAGGAGACGCTGGGAACCCTGCTCAAAACGCAGACTGATCGTGAAATTGCCTTGCAGGAACAAAAGACCTTTGAAGAACAGCAGCGCGCCGCCGAAAAGCAAAAGGCGCTAACCAAGACGACTCAGGAGGCCGAAGAAGAAAAGCGTCTTGCGACCGCCGCCTACGGCGTCAAGGTGGCAGAGGAAGAAAAGAAAAAAGTGGTCATTGAGGCGCAGGCCGAAGCGGAAAAAACCGCCCTGCTGGCTGAAGCCCGCTCAAAGGCGTACAAGCAGTTGTCCGAGAGTATCGGCCAGAGCAACGCAGCGCTGATTGAGATTATGAAATTGGTCTCGGAGAATAATATCCGCATCACCCCCGAAGTGATGGTCGGCGGCTCGTCGCAGGTTGACGACGCCTTGATGGGCACCATGCTCAAAGGAATGCTGGACAAAAACCAAGCCGCAGAAAAATAAAAAAGACGCCCGTTCTCGTAATTAAAGGCAACGGAATGTCAAACGCTGTCCTACTTTCTGTCGTTTATAGACAGGTATAGCTGATTTTGGAAGGGTCACATGTAGATTTATGCCTAAATAAAGACAATATATATCTATAAACTGATTTTTTTGTGATTAAAGGAGGGGCGGATTTTTGTTTGACACAGGGGCGGCTGTGCCTTTATATTAGACGGGATTGTTTAATTATTATTTTGGGCAGGCAGGGTTTGGCCTTGTGATGTCCTGTGTTTTCGAGCGGACTTATTGGAGATATTCAATGGCATTCAAGAGGTTGCTGCCGGCGGTGTTGGTTTTGCTGTCCCTGACGGCGGGTGTGCAGGCTGAAGATCTGAAAGATAACTGGAATGATTTTCTGCACTACACGGCCATTGGGCGGTTTGATCTGGCGCAAGGGTTTGGGCAGAAGATTATCGACAGCCAGCCCGACCCCAACGAACTGCTGGCGCTGAGCGAAGGAAGCCCGCAGGGCTACAACATCCTGCTGAAAATGAATGCCGAAAGCGACCAGCTCAAGGAAGTCAGCGGCAAACTGCTGGATATTCTGGAACAGGGTCGTTTTATTCGCCGGATAGACCCGAAGATTATCACCGAGGAGATTCGACGGCTCAGCACGACCATTCGAGGGCGCATCGCCGCCGAGGAGCGACTCAAAAATGCCGGCGAGTATGCGATTCCCTATATGCTGTCGGCATTGGGAGACGAGAGCCGCAAGGCGGAATTTGCCCCCATCACACAGGCACTGCCGAAAATCGGCAAAGGTGCGATTCGTCCCCTGACGGCGGCCATGCAGACATCCAAGGCGGCAGTCAACGCCGAAATCATCCGGGCGCTGGGCAAAATCGGTTATTTTGAGCCGATTCCCTATTTGAAATATGTGATGGAAAAGGATTCTTCGGAAGAACTCAAAGCGCTGGCACAAACGGCGATTACGGAAATTGACGCCTCGACGCTGGAAATTTCCGCCGCGGAATTATTTTTCAGATTGGGCGAGATGTACTATAACCGTGCCGAATCGGTCGCGGCATCCTCGGAGAGTGATTTTGCGAATCTGTGGTTTTATGACGCCGCCAAGGGTTTAAGCCGCGTTGAGGCGGATAAAAAATATTTTAATGAATTGATGGCGATGCGCTGCTGTGAATGGGCGTTAAAAGCCGATGCGGGTCTGGATAAAGCGATTGGTCTGTGGATCGCGGCGTTTTTCCGTGCCGAGTCAGCGGGTGTTGCAATGCCGGCGTATTTCGGTCAGGGCCATCCGGATGCGATGACCTACGCGACGACGGCGGGGCCTGAATATCTGCATTTGGCGCTGGACCGGGCATTGAGCAATAAAGAAGCGGCCGTTGCGTTAGGCGTCGTTGAGGCACTGGCGGTCAATGCCGGCACCAAATCGCTGCTGTATCAAGTCGGCACCGAACAGCCGCTTGCCAGGGCGCTGAGTTTTGGTGACCGTAAAGTTCGCACCAGTGCGGCCATTGCGCTGGGGCTGGCGTGCCCATCCAACGGCTTTACCGGCAGCGAAAAAGTGATTGAAAATCTATCGGAGGCGATTACCGAACAGGGCGCCGATGAACTGGGAGCCGAAGCGGCCGCGGCGTATGCCCTGCGTGCGATCAAGACCTTGGATAAATTAGTCCTGACCCGCAACTCGATAGTGGATGTTTCCAAAGCGTTGACAGCGCTGGTTGCGGTTACCCAAAAAGCCAATCCGCAAATGCAGACATTGGCCGGTCAGGTGCTGGCTGGCCTGGAAAGTCCGGATGCCCAGCGGGCAATTGTGGCGATGGCTCTCAACGAAGAAAATCCGGCGGATGTGCGGATTGCGGCGTTCGGGTCGCTGGCAGTATCGGCCAAGCTCAATGCCAATCTGCTGCTGTCGTCGGATGTGGATAGTATCTATGCTCTGGTGCAGTCGCTCGAAGCCGACCCGGCTCTTCGAGCGGCGGCGGCCGGCGCTTTTGGTTCGCTGAATCTGCCCAGCGAAAAAGTCAACGATTTGATTGTTCGGCAGTCAAAATCCTAACACGGCAACGGTTGTCTTGGAAAACAGGCGGCGATGTCCAAACGATTCAAGACATTAAACGACAAGAAATTTACCTATGGCGCCCACTGGATGGGTATTGGCTTTGAGTTTATCATTGTCGTGGGCGGATTGTGTTTTCTGGGTTTTTGGCTGGATAGGGCTGAAGGTACCAGCCCCGGCTGGATGATCATTGGTTTTTTTGTCGGCTTTGCCGTGATGCTGCGGATTATGATTAAGCGCGCCAAGGCCGATGAAAACCGGAGTGATTTTGATTCGGATAAGACCGACAGTCAACCGGGTTCGGATACGACCGATAAACCATAACGGTTGTCGGATTGTTGATTGAAGCGGGCGGTACCACCGCCCTAAAACGCATGAGCGGGGGAAGAACACTGGGATAGGGAGTCGTCTTTGGATGAAAACGGTTTGGGAACAAACTGTAAAAGACTGGCTATGGCGGTTATTGGCCGCATTTTTTATGGTGAGTCTTATTTTCGCATTGTGCTATCGGTACAGTGAGCAGGCGGGTTTGCATGTTCGTCAGGCCTGTATCGCGGCTGTCGGTATTGGCGGAATTTCGGCGATGATATCGCTGTGTTTAGTGTGGCGGTTTTTGTATAAAGATAAATTATGGGCGATACTGTGGATTTTTTTGACGGGTATCATTCGCCTATTGATTGCGTTTGTCGGCGTGGTTACAATAGCCCTTTTTACGGACATTGACCGCGGCTGGTTTTTCGGCTTTGCGGGATTATTTTATGTGGTCTTTTTGTTGTTTGAAACGTGGCTCCTGGTCAGCCTGCTGAGTCGGCGGGATTGGGCATCGGAAGCGGCAAAGGAACAAGAATCCAGTGAATATGACATTGGGAATACTGGCCAGTTCCAAACTGGTCGAAGAGGTTACAACTAAAAAGTTGTTTGTGCTGTTCACCCTCGGCGGCCATGAGGTATGGTTTACCAGCCACATGCTGATGATTGCCGTCGCGTCGATTCTTCTGATGATTCTGCTGCCGGCCGTGCTGTATCGCCCCAAACTGGTCCCGTCAGGTCTTGGCAATGCGATTGAAACGATTTGCGTGTTTGTGCGGGAAGATGTTGCGCGTCCGTTTTTGAAAGACGATACGGATAAATATATCGGCGTCCTGTGGACGCTGTTTTTCTTTATTCTGTCGATGAACCTGCTGGGGCTGATGCCGATAGCCCAGATGGTCTTTATGTTCACCGGCATGCACAACATCGGGGGGGCGCCGACAGCCAATATCTGGGTAACCGGCGCCCTGGCGACATTTTCGTTTATTTTGTTTCATGCCGCCGGCATTCGGCAAAAGGGATTTTGGCATTATCTGGCGACGCTGAGCCCAAAAGTCCCCTGGCCGATGCTGCCGTTTATGTTTGTGCTGGAACTGATCAGCTCGTTTGTCCGGCTGTTTTCGCTGGCGATTCGGTTATTCGCCAATATCCTGGCAGGCCATATCCTGCTGGGGACGATTTTGGGATTTATTGTCCTGTTCAAGAATTTTATGGTCGCCACCGGTTCGCTGGTCGGCACCGTATTGATGAGCCTGCTGGAAATCTTCGTAGCGTTTTTGCAGGCGTATATTTTTGTGTTTTTGACAGCCATTTTTATCAGTTTTGCCGTTGATGATGAGCATTGACGGTGTATCGGAAATAGAACAAGAAAAGTAAGAAATCCTGTTTTTGGAGGTTATTGAACTATGATGTTGGAAATATTAACACTGGCTCCGATGATGCTGGCCGAAGTGTCCATTACCGATAAAGGGCTGGCGATGATGGGCGGCGTGCTGGGCTGCGGTCTGATTGTGATGGGTTCTGCCCGGGGTATCGGGCAGCTTGCCGGCAGCGCCGTGGAGGCGATTGCCCGTCAGCCCGAAGCGGGCGGACGCATCTTCACCACGATGATTATCGCCGCCGCGCTGATCGAAGGCGTAACGCTGTTTGCGATGATTATTTGCCTGTTGGCCGTTCTGTAATACCCTATTAACGCCTGGCAGAGGTTGGCCGATGTTGAAGAACTATAAATGGATATGGATAATCGGGCTGTGTCTTGCCGCCGCGGCGATGGCGTCGGAAGCCGCGCCCGCTGCCGAACACGCTGCCGAAGCCGAAACACCGAGTATCTTTAGCGGCAGTTGGGCCGAGGCGTTCTGGACGCTGATCTGGTTTTTCCTGCTGTTGATTGTGCTGTGGAAGACGGCATGGAAACCGGTCATCAAGGCGCTGTCGGCGCGTCAGGAGCATATACAAAGCGAGATTGACGAAGCCGAAAAGACCCGCCGCCAGGCCCAGCAGGTACTCAGTGAGTATCACAGCAAGCTGGCCGACGCCGAACGGCAGGGCCGCGAGATTATCAACCAGCGCATCAAGCAGGCTCAGGATGAAGCCAAAGAAATCGAATCGCAAAACCGCAAGCAGATTGACCAGATGAAGGCGCGGCTGGATATGGACATCGAACGGGAAAAGATGGATGCGCAGGACCAGTTATGGCAGCAAGCCGGCGAAATCGTCCGCCAACTCGGTCAGGAAGTCTTTGCCAAGTCGCTCAATGACCAGGACAATCAGCGGATTATTCAGCAGGCGGTCGAGCGGCTGCGGCAGGCGCACCAGCCGAAAAAGCAGCAATAACCCTTGTGGGACAGATGGTAATGGCCAATGGGTCGCGACATTTAATTCCGGAAATTTACAGCGATGTGCTGTTTCAGCTTGCTGAAGAAGGCGGCCAGGTGGGACAGGTGCTTGAAGACCTCGCCAAGGTCAGCGACTTGCTGCGGGATGAGCACGAGTTTCAAGCGCTGCTGATGTCCGGCCGGCTCAAAGACGCCGAGCGGGCGGATATCCTTCGCCGGGTCTTTACGGGACGCGTTACGGATTTGACGCTGGACTTTCTGTGTGTGCTGTCGCGGCGCAACCGGCTGGGATTTATATCCGGCATTATGGATCGTTACGAGATTCTGGCCGACAGCCTGAAAAACTGCCGCCTGGTGGAAATCACACTGGCCTCGCAGATGGCTGACGCACAACTGGAACAGTTGCGCCAGCAGATAAAAGACGCCATCGGGGCGGAAGTTAAACTGCGGGTGCAGATTGACCCCGAAATCCTCGGCGGCATCGTCATACGTCAGGGCGATTTAATGATTGACCATTCGGTCAAGACGATTTTAGACCGCACAGTCGAAGCGGTCTTGGATCGCTCCAAAGAACAAAACTTAAAGCAGAAAAAAACGGAATAAATTATGGCATTGAAATTTGATGTCAGCGAGATATCAAGTCTGATTAAGCAGGAAGTCCTGCGGTATCGGGCGCAGGTGGAAGTTTCCCAAGTCGGCACGGTACTGGAAATCGGCGACGGCATTGCCCGTCTTTACGGTCTGGACAATGCGATGGTTGGCGAGATGCTGGAATTTGATGATGGCATCGTCGGCGAGGTATTCAATCTCGAAGAAGACTCTATCGGCGCGGTCGTCTATGGCGATTATTATAAAGTCCGCGAGGGCAGCACGGTGCGGGCGACCGGACGGCTGTTGTCAGTGCCGGTCGGCGCGGCGCTGCTGGGGCGCGTGGTCAATTCGCTGTGCGAACCGATTGACGGGATGGGAGCAATCAAATCGGACGCCCGCCGTATGATTGAAATTATTGCTCCGGGTATTGCCGGCCGCCAGCCGGTCAAGGAGCCGCTGGCTACGGGCATCAAGAGCGTCGACTCGATGATTCCCATCGGGCGGGGACAGCGCGAACTGATTATCGGCGACCGCAAGACCGGCAAGACCGCCATCGCCCTGGATACCATCATCAATCAAAAAGGCAAGGGCGTAATTTGCGTATATGTTGCCATTGGACAAAAAGAATCGACGGTGGCCGAAGTGGTCGCCACGCTCAAGAAATACGGAGCGATGGAGCATACCGTCGTCGTTTCGGCGGCGGCGGCAACCGGCGCGGCGATGCAGTACATCGCTCCTTATGCCGGGGCGGCGATTGCCGAATACTTTATGTACGAAAAACAGAGTCATACGCTGTGCGTCTATGATGATTTGAGCAAGCACGCCGTCGCGTACCGCGAATTGAGCCTGCTGCTGCGCCGGCCTCCGGGACGCGAAGCGTTTCCTGGCGATATCTTTTATCTGCACAGCCGGCTGCTGGAACGCAGCGTCAAGCTGTCCGACAAACTGGGCGGCGGCTCAATGACGGCGCTGCCGATTGTCGAGACGCTCGAAGGGCAGGTCTCGGCGTATATTCCCACCAATATTATTTCCATTACGGATGGACAGATTTACTTGCAGCGTGAATTGTTTCTGGCCGGCGTGCGGCCCGCCATCGATGTCGGCATCAGCGTCAGCCGCGTCGGCGGCGACGCTCAGCCGCAGGCGATGAAGAAAGTCGCCCCCAAATTGCGTCTGGATTTGGCGTCCTTCCGTGAATTGCAGGATTTTGCCCGGCTTGGCACCGAGTTGGACGAAATGGCGCAAAAGCAGCTCGACCGCGGATACCGCATGGTCGAAATCCTCAAGCAAAAACAGTTTAGCCCGATGAGCGTCGCCGAAGAAGTTCTCAGTATTCTGGCCGGTTCGTCGGGCGTGCTGGATGATGTTGCCGTCAGCCGCGTGATGCATTTTATGGAAGAGCTGATTGGCTGGATGAAGCTGGAAGCGCCAGAGTATCTCGACGAAATCCAAAAAACCGGCAAGCTGACCGACGACCTGATGAACGGGATTGTCGAAGCGGTCGGCGCCTATAAGATGATTTATAAATTCAGTTTCGGCGCCTAAACGACGGATAGGAAAAAGCCCCCAGTACAATGGCCAACACACGGCAAATACTAAAACGGCGCAAAGCCGCTGCCAATATCAGCAAGGTGACCGGCACGATGGAAACCATCGCCGCCGTGCGCTATCGGCAGTATTTTAACCAGTGGTCGCAGGGTATTGAGTTTTTCAACGGGCTGGCTCAAATGGCCTATCTGATGATGATTGCCGAACAGGGCTATGAGTCGCCGCTGATGAAGCCCAATCAGTCCAGGACCAGCGCCGTGATTGCCATCGGCAGCAACCGCGGACTGTGCGGCGGCTACAATTCGGATGTCTTTCGTCAGATTGATGTCCATACCAAAATGGCGCAGCGGTTCGGCCGCCAGCTTGCGGTCTATGCCAAAGGCAGGAAAGTGGTCAATTATCTGGAGCATCGCAAGCTCAAGCCGGCCAAAGTGTATGACCAGTTTGATGAGGTGCCGACCGCCCAGCAGGCCAACGAGATTGCCGATTATTTTGTCCATGAATACGCCATGGGCCGATTGGGACGGCTGGGGATTGTGTACAACCGGTTCTTTTCGCCGGCCAGCCAGAAAGTGCAAACGCTGACCATCCTGCCGGTGGCGGAGCTGATTGAGGATTTGACGACGCGCTCGACGGTGATTTGGCCGTTTGATCTGGGGTTTGAGGATTTCCTGATGGCGCCCGACCCCGAAGAGCTGTGCGAATCGCTGATTGCGATGATTATCCGCTCGGCGGTTTTGAATTGTTTTCTGGAAGCGTCCGTCAGCGAGTATCTGGCGCGGGTCATCGCGATGCGCAACGCCAGCGACAACGCCGACGAGATGATTGAGAATTTAACCAAAGATTACAATCGCGCCCGTCAGGGGCAGATTACAACCGAGCTACTGGATATCATCAGCGGCGTCGGGGCAACGAAAAAATAACAGTTTATAGAACGAGTAAGACTATGAATCGAGGACGAATTATACAGGTTGTGGGCAGCACCTTCGAGGCGGAATTTCCCGCCGAGATGACCCCCGCAATCTATAATGCATTGGAAATCAACGGCCTGTTTGAAGGCAATCCGTTTCATCTGGTCGGTGAAGTCCAGCAGCTTCTGGATGGAGGCCGCATACGAGCCGTCGCGCTGGGTAGCACTTTCGGCCTGCGCCGCGGGATGGAAGTCATCGATGTCGGCGGCCCCCTGCAGGTGCCGGTCGGCAAGGAAACACTCGGACGCGTGTTCAATCTGCTCGGCAAGCCCGTCGATGGCGGCCCGGATATCGTCGTCAAGCAAAAACGCCCCATTCACCGCAAGCCGCCCAAGTTTGTTCAGTTGACGGCCAAGTCGGAAATGTTCGAGACGGGCATCAAGGTGGTTGATTTGCTGTGTCCGTTCGTCAAGGGCGGCAAAACCGGCCTGTTCGGCGGCGCCGGCGTCGGCAAGACCGTCCTGATTCAGGAATTGATTGCCCGTATCGCCACCCAGCACGGCGGCTATTCGGTCTTTGCGGGCGTCGGCGAACGCACCCGCGAAGGCAATGACCTGTGGCTGGAAATGCAGCGAACCAAAATCGGCGACACCGGCGCTACGGTGCTGGATAATACCTGTCTGGTCTTTGGCCAGATGAATGAGCCGCCGGGAGCCAGACTGCGCGTCGCCCTGTCGGCATTGACGATGGCCGAATATCTGTGCGAGGCCGGCAGCGGCGAAATCCTGTTGTTTATCGACAACATTTTCCGGTTTTCGCAGGCCGGCTCGGAAGTCTCGGCACTGCTGGGGCGTATCCCCAGCGCTGTCGGTTATCAGCCGACATTGGCCAGCGAAATGGGACAGCTTCAGGAACGCATCGCCTCGACGACCGCCGGCGCTATTACCTCCGTGCAGGCCGTCTATGTTCCCGCCGACGACCTGACCGACCCGGCGCCGGCCACCACCTTTGCGCATCTGGATTCGTCGGTCGTGCTGTCGCGGCGCATCACCGAAAAGGGCATCTATCCGGCCATTGACCCGCTGGAAAGCTCGTCTCGCATTCTCGACCCCAATATCGTCGGCAAAGAGCATTATGATGTAGCGCAAAAGGTGCTCGAATATCTCCAGCGCTATCAGAGCCTTCAGGATATCATCGCCATTCTCGGCATTGATGAACTCAGCCGCGAGGATAAATTGATTGTCGGCCGCGCCCGCAAACTCGAACGATTCTTCTCGCAGCCGTTTATTGTCTCGCGGCACTTTACCGGTCTGGATGGCAAATATGTACCGGTTGCCGAAACCGTCAAGAGCTGCAAACAAATCTGCGACGGCACGTGGGACCATCTGCCCGAACAGGCGTTTATGTATATCGGCGCTGTCGAAGAAGCCCAGCAGAAAATGCAGAAAAAGACAAATTAAGGATTGATTGTGGTTGGAATTTCCAAAGGCGTATTCAAAGTAGAACTGCTGACCCCCAGGGCTCGGTTGCTGGATTGCCGTGCCGGCTCGGTGGTCATCCCCTGCGCCGATGGCCAGCGGGGCATTTTGCGAAATCACTGCCCGCTGCTGACCGGCTTAAGCACAGGCATTATGCAGGTGCGCGAAATTCCCGACAAAAAGGACAGTTTTTTTATTATCGAAGGCGGCTTTGCCCGCTTTTGTGAAAACTATCTGATGGTAATGGCGTATGAAGTAACGACATTCGAGGGCCGCACGGCCGATGCGGTCGATGCGATGATTTCCAAAGCCAAGGAAATTCTGGTCGCCGGCGAATATATGCGGACGCAGATGGAAAAGGTCGATTATCAGCGCAGCCAGCTTGTTGTTCGTATGGCCGAAATGGCAGAACTGATTGCCAAGGAAGCATAAACTGCACTTTAATTTGTAGGGTGGGCTATGCCCACGCGGAGTTCGGAAAAACAACAGTCCTTCGGCAGGCTCAGGATAAAATTTCACCGATTACACAGATTGTCATTCTGAGGCGGAGCCGAAGAATCCCTCTCCCGTATATCATTGCCGCTTCTTTTTGTTGTCGATAGGGGGACCGGTACGTTCTGGCGACAGCCTGGTTGTACCTGTCCCTGCTTTTCATGACCCGCAAGGGTCAAACCCGAATAGCCGGCGGTGCAAACCGCCGGAACACGACACCCCACAACCCAGTCCGTGTCATTCCCGCGCAGAGCCTGTCCTCGCGCAGGCGGGGACGGGAATCCAGTCTCTCATCTTTCACTTTTTGATTTTAACTTTTCAATTCCCATCGTCCCAGTTTTTCCCATGCCTTGTCCACGGCTCGCAAAATCAATTTAATCGGTGCATGTCCCTATTTTTCGCCCATTGCTCTCTACTGACATAATGGCATTTTCACAAAAGATAATTGCCCATAATACCTTGGAAAATCGTCACGGAATTTTTCTGCATAAGACTTTGGCATAACAATCCGTTGAACATCTTCGAGCCTGAAATAGAGATTTCCAAGGACACGCCATTCTCGCTCAAAATAATAATTGTCTGCGTGATCTTCAAGTAACGCATGATCAAAGAATTTTACATAACTGAGAATGTTGTTAAATAATAAATCATGTAATTGCTGGGCTTGTTTTTTTTCGTCAGGATTTTTTATTTTGCACAGTAAATCGTCAAAATAATGATATAATTCTTTGCAGTATTTATCAAAATAATCGTCCTTAAAAGAAGATTCCGCGAAAGGAACTGTCGCTTTTCTTGGAATATAAAATAAAGGAGTTCCTCCCTTGCTTACAATAAAATCTTTTGTGAACGATATCCCAAATGGGCTGTATTTCTGAATATGAATACTAAAGTCCTCGACCGGTATATCACAAAAACACACCATAGAAGGATTGACCATCTTATTGTCGCTTATGTTCTCATTATACCTATACACAAATTCTACCCCATGCTCATTCCAGGTATTTTTTTCAGTAGGCGAATATAAGAGCCTTTTATCTCGAAGTATACTTAGCAGAATTTCATACTGATCGTCAATCTTTTTCCCTTTTCCAACAAAATGGGTAAGCTCATCAGAAATATAACGTTGTTGATTACTCATAAAACTTTCCTTTGGAAAGCATTAGAACCTTGGGCGGTTTACTGTTTTTACTTCTTACTCGCCGTCTATAATGAACTTTTCCTTTGCTATTTTTCAATACTACATCCCCTCCCAAGCAGCAGGAACGCTGCCATTAAAAAGACCAAAAAGTTACAGAAAACTCAGGCAAAACAAAACTCAACGACAGACACGGAAACCGTTGCCACTGCCCGTTGCCTGATAAGGGTATTCGTCGTACCGGCCCGAGACCGTACAGTCGCTACTATCGTATGTCCAGCCGCCGCCACGATTAACCCGGCCGTAACTGCAATCTGAGTTATAACAACTACTGGTCCACTCCCATACATTCCCCGCCATGTCACACATTCCATACCCATACGCCCCAAATGCGCCCACAGCGGTTGTCCCATTGGGATGGATGGAATTACAATAGTTGGCCATACTGTTAGTTATGGTCGTACCGCAACCGTATGTGAAGCTGCCATCGTAGTCCGCTACCGCCTGCCATTCCCACTCCGTAGGCAAACGCCATCCGTAATAGCTGGCAAAAGATGTTGAACCATACCAACTGACATGCGTAACCGGATGATTTTCAAAGCCGGCATCCACCGCAAACGTGCTGCCCGTCCAGTTAATCCGAGCCGCTCCACCGTTAGTGGCTCCATTGTAATTCACACCTGTACCAGGGTTATAATAGGGCTGAGAATGATTGGTGTCACTCGTTGCATAAACGATATTGTCAGTATAAACCATTATCAGGTTAGCCGCTTTTGCGGCATTAAGAAAATGGCAATACTGGGCATTAGTTGTTTCGTATTTACTCATCTGTCCATTAAAACCTTCATGCCCGGAAACGCCAGGGTCATTGATAGAAACCCACACCATACCCGCTGGTTCAGCAACAGCATAATTCGCTGTGATCGTCTTGTTTCCGGTCAGGATGAACGAAATCATCGTAGTACTGCCAGTTGCGTCTCCGCCCCATCCCACAAATGTCTTGCCATCAACCACAACAGGTGCGGTCAAGCTAATGCTGGTTCCCGCAGTTAGTGTTTGGGCATAGTTTGTCATTCCATCATGACCTGTGCTGCTGCCAATATTAACGCCAGATGCACCAGCGGAATTTACCGTTAAAGTATAGGATGTAGGCGGTGTTATTGGGCTTTCGCCAAAACACGCCTCTTTCGGGTCAAGATTGCATTCCAGCCAATGGGACATGATGATGGCCAAATCCGCCAAATCCACTTTGCAGTCATGATTTAAGTCGCCCTGGATTTCTTGCATACAATAAGGCTCCAATCCGGGTATCACCGCGGCATTTGTGATTCCGACTACCATATCATTATAATCCTGATCGCCCAACCCAAGCAAATCCTCAAAAGCGATGATTGCATCGGGGTCGTTTTCAATAACGCCGTCAAATCCCGCTGTATTGTAAATCAGCCCATGCTCCAGCAAATCCGGATTCCGTGTTGCGTCGGTATAGAAAGTAGTTCCTCCATTTTGGGGCGTAGTCAAATAGAATCCGAAGAATGACCCGATGTTGGCAGTTTGGCCGGTGTTCAGGTTTCCTGCAATTCCGGTATCGGAATCAAAATAAATAAAAACCGAGTCCAGAAAACTATCCGACCCCCTGAACAGTTGCAGTTTTTCTTTTTGATCATCCGCGCTGTAAATGCCGAAAATATTCTCATTCGCAAATCCCGCTGATTCAAGAAGAATAAACGCAACAACATTTGCATCAGGAATCGCACGTGTTGCAAAATCCCGCCCGGATTCTGTAATTGCCGGTGCTGATCCGCCCAGAACTTCATACAGTGTCGGGTATTCTGATGGATTTTCTTGGCTGATTGTGAATACGTTATTGCTGGTGTCGTATATTGCCGGATTTGAAGCATCACTGAGACGCACAAGACATTCACTGGAATTGGCAAATGGAACAAACCATTCATAGGAGCCGTTGTTTCCATTGTTAGCGGGTTCTACAGGGAACCAGTTTTGTCCATTATTAAAAGATTGCTCAATGAGTACGCCGCTAATTGTGCCCGTGCTTGACCACTGAATCAATTGCTCTCCACCTGAAATTAAACTTTCACCGCCATTTGGAGAAATGACTGTTATTGTTTTTGGAATAGCAATCTCAAATACATTATCGCTAATGTCGCTAACATTTGAATTAGCGGGATCGCTTATTCTTATCAAACATTCGTGAGAAGCAACCATTGGTGCAGACCAGCCATAAGAACCGGTATTTCCGATATTAGGTGGGCTGACCGCATTCCAAGTTTGACCATTATTTGTTGAATATTCGATTAATACTTCAGAAATTACACCATCACTCGACCAATCAATAGTATATATTGTGCTGGCAATTATACTTTCACTTCCATTTGGCAGCATGACCGACAACGTCCGTTCAGGGATGGTGGAGGCGACACGGAACCCAACGCCTTCTTCCTCACGGGCTGGGTCAAAGTAGAGCCATTGAGACGACCTGCAATTGGTGTTTTCGGAGTTATTAAAGGTGGAACCGCGTATAACACAATTGGAAATATTAATAAGAGTTTCGCTCCATTCCCAAACATTGCCCATCATATCGAACGTCCCGTTTTGCTCTTGCGTGCCAGTGCCAACATTCCAAGGTGTACTGTACAAACCGCCACCATAATTCCAACCTTGATCAGCCGGGGGAATCTCGCCTGTACCATTAGCATAGACTGAATATCCACTGCCATCGGATTTGTAATAAGCAGCCTTGTACCATTCGTTTTCAGTTGGGAGAAAATAGATTGTTTTATAAGTTGTTTTGGCGGCATCACGGTTAATACACAGAAAGTCGCCGGGGTTAGTATTCGTCCCACTGAATTGATAAACACCTTTGCTCTTGTCGCCGCTGGTAAGATAGTTGCAGAATTGCAATCCCTCGTACCAACTAACCCTATTTGTTGGCTGTAGAGGGTCGGTGTACAAAGCACTTTCGCCATAAGCATCGGACTTGCTGCCTGTGGGAACACCGGCGGCAGTTACAAAAGTATTCCACTGGGCGTTAGTAACCTCGTACTTGCCGATACGGTAATTATAGCCAACTGCTCCATAGCGATTGTATATATATGGATCCACCGTATTCCCCGCATAGCCAATGGTGACAAATTCGATGTCAATTCCTCGTATAGTTTCTGCTGAAGCGACATTCATTGCCGCCATCACATACACCATTGCCAAAACGTATGTTCTTTTCATTTTTCTATCCCTTTTAAGTATTTATATTGCACTGCTTGTTTAAAGAAACCTCTCAAAATTTTCCTGTTTAAGACGAAACGTCAAAGATGTGTTCTTTATGCAATTCTATCGGCTATTGGGGTTCAGTAATATGAGCCTTTTCAGCGCTGATAACGCGTTTATTTCAGTTCCATATAAAAAATCCTATCCTAAATTTTTCAATTATCAATCTCCTGCTTCTCCTTCCTGTTCTTCATGGTTTTAAAATCTCCTCTCGTCTCCCTCTGTGTCCAGCTCTGTGGCAAAAAAAATCCTGCCACAAAAAATCAGCGAAATCATCCTAATCAGTGTTTGCTTTTTGTGCCAATTTCTGCTATAATACGCATGTAGTGGAACCCCATTCCACCCGCCGGCAGCCACCCCGCTGGCCGTTGTTCTTTGACAACTAAATCCCATCTTTAATCAGCAAAATCGGTGAAATTTTATCCTGAGCCTGCCGAAGGACTGTGGTTTCTCCTATTTTTTCAAAACGAAACCATTTTCGCTCTTTGACAAACAAATCCTATCTTAAATCAGTGTAATCAGTGTAATCGGTGTTTAACCAAATCCCGCAAAACGAACCCATTTATGCCGAAAAAAGTGGTTTTTTGATTAATTAAGGGCGATTAAGCGACGATAGAGGAACAGATATGGTTTATTAGGAATAGCCCTTGACACAACGTGATAATCAAAGAGCCTTGAGCGTCATTCGGACGCTCCGTGGTAAGTTGAATCGGCAGAACCGCCAAATCAATATGCTTTGTCGGGATATGGTCGATGCCCATAGCCAATTTGTATTGAAGATGTCGCAGTTGAATTTTTCGGCGGCATTTTGTGAGACGCTGCTGGCAGCCAGGGATATTGAGACACTGATAGAATTGGCGGCGATGGTCTTTGGCAAACATCTGAAAAACGCCTCAACGGCGGTATTTTTGCTGGATGGCAGGGGATACAACATTCACATCGGCAGTCATAGTCAGTCGTCCAATGAAAAAGAGGTGTTTGAAAACTGGTTTTCGCCGGCGGTGGTTGCGGAAATCAGCCGCAATAACCGGGTCTGTACCATGCAGGAAATGCTGGCCATCGGATTGCAGGCCAACCCCGCCTCCTTAAAGCATATTGCCGCTATTGCCGTACCGCTGGGGCAACTGGGGCGCGGCGTTGGGTTTGTATTGCTGTATCGTCCGGCGGATATGCCCTTTGACCAGCATGAAGCGTCTATGGCCTCCGTTGCCGCATCGGGACTACGGTCAGCCATTATGAGTTTCAGGGGTGACCAGATTCCAGCCACAGACCACCGGCCAGCCGAGGGAATTTCTCATTCGAGCGGGACAGAACAGGCATAGAGATTAGTGGGGGTCTTGGTTATCCGCTTTCTTGAACTCCATCGCTGCCGAGTTGATGCAGTACCGCAGGCCGTTAGGGCCAGGGCCATCATTGAACACATGTCCCAGATGCCCGCCGCACCGTGAGCAGGTGATTTCTATGCGTGTCATTCCATACGAGGTGTCCGCGGATTCTGCAACAGCGGCTTGCTGTGCTGGCTCGCTAAAGCTCGGCCAGCCGCAATGGGAATTGAACTGTCCATCCGTTTTGAATAACTCATTGCCGCAGCCCGCACAGACATAAACCCCGCTCTCTTTGGGTTTTTTGTAGTATTTTCCTGTAAAGGGTCTTTCGGTCGCCTTGTTTCGCAGGATATCATACTGCTGCGGGGTCAGTTTGGCCAGCCACTGCTTCTCGGTCATCGTGTTCGGGTCTTGCATAACAAATGTCTCCTGACGCGGCGCAATCGCAGGGGTGACCTCCGGCGCCGGTCGCTCTCGGCAGCCCGGGCAAAAAAAAGCCGCCATGATATAATAGACAAAAACCGCCATTCGCATTGTTCCAACCGCCAACATAGATTGAAAAAGCAACCCTTAACTCTTATAATACGATTTTCAAATTCATTGGGTACAACTTTTTTGCAAAGAGGCAAGTAAAACAAGCGAGAATCGCAATGATGCCGAAAAGTATTATCACGCGGGATGTGCAATTCAGGGGGCGGCATAAAGCCGTATTCATCCGATTTGGCCGAACGCAACGGATTAAAAGAAAAAGATTTATGCTTGACGGATTTATCGCCGCCCGATATAGTGGCCGGCTCACTGGGGAATAGTGTAATGGTAGCACAACTGACTCTGGATCAGTTAGTCGGGGTTCGAGTCCCTGTTCCCCAGCGTTTTTATGCAGGCGGATACGGCTTGCATCTTCCTTTGCAACATATTGTTATATAATGAGTTATGTGTATTTTGCCGGCGGCCGCAGGGCAGATTTTGGGTTATTTTTATGTCCGCCCTTGCAATCTGGTTTTTTTGCGATATAATGCCGATTCTGTGCCTTTTAGACGGGTAGGTAGCTCAGTCGGTAGAGCAATGGACTGAAAATCCATGTGTCGGCGGTTCAAATCCGCCCCTGCCCAATAATGTAAGTAATTGAAATTAAGAGACTTACGATTTCATACCTTGTTGCATTTTGGCCCAAAATCGGGCAATCCATTCCCGCAGTTTATGTATTGACAATACAAACCAGGAAAGGTTTAATTATCCCCATCAAGTACAAATGAGCAACCTTTTGAGGAGTACATACATGAGACGGTTTGATGTCGTTGCCAGCAGTGGCAGAGTTCTGTCTGTCGCGGTCATGGCGGTCTTTCTTTTTTTAGCCCCCGCCTTTTTGAAGGCGGAATCTTCGGATTCGACCTGGCCCTATCAAAATGAAAGCAAAGCCCAGAAGGATGCCCGGATGCAGTGGTGGCGCGAGGCGAGGTTCGGGATGTTCATTCACTGGGGCGTTTATTCTGTGCCGGCCGGAACGTACGACGGCAAACAAATTCCCGACATCGGCGAATGGATTATGAATAACGGTAAAATTCCGGCGGCAGTCTATAAAGAGTATGCCAAGCAGTTCAACCCGGTCAAGTATGACCCGGATGCATGGGTTCGTCTGGCCAAAGAAGCGGGGATGAAATATATCGTCATCACATCGAAACATCACGATGGATTTGCGTTGTTTGACTCCACAGTGACCGACTGGGATGTCGTGGACGCCACGCCGTATGGCAAGGACCTGCTCAAGCCGCTGGCGGAAGCCTGCCGCAAATATGGCGTCAAGCTGGGATTTTACTATTCGCAGGCGCAGGATTGGAATCACGCCGGCGGAGCTGCTTGCCACGGCCGCTGGGATCCAGTTCAGGATGGAAGCATGGAGGAGTACATCAACAATATCGCAGCGCCGCAGGTCAAAGAAATCCTGACCAATTACGGCGACATTGCCGTCCTCTGGTGGGATACGCCCTGTGATATGACTAAAGAGCGTGCCGATATGCTCCAGCCGCTGATTACGCTCCAACCGGGGATTATTACGAACAATCGGCTTGGCGGCGGTTATCCTGGGGATACGGAAACGCCTGAACAGCATATTCCCGCGACCGGCTATAAGTACCGAGACTGGGAAACCTGCATGACGATGAATGACACATGGGGTTATAAAAGTTATGATGACAACTGGAAATCCTCCCAAACGCTGCTACGAAATCTGGTGGATATTGCCGGCAAAGGCGGAAATTATTTGCTGAATGTCGGTCCGACATCGCTGGGCGAAATTCCGCAGCCGAGCGTCAAACGTTTACAGGAAATCGGTAAATGGATGAAAGTCAACGGCGAATCGATTTATGGTACGACAGCCAGTCCCTTTGCCAAACTGACTTGGGGACGCTGCACGAAAAAGGTTGATAAAGAAGGAGCGATGCTCTATCTGCATGTGTTTAACTGGCCGGCGGACGGCAAACTGCTCGTGCCGGGCCTGAGAAATGAAGCATCCCAAGCGTATTTATTAGCCAATAACCAATCGCTCAAGACCGTTTCCAGTAAAGAGGGGCTGACAATTTTTTTGCCCGATAAGCCGCTGGATGAAAAGGATACGGTTCTTGTTCTCAAAATCAAAGGCGTGATGAATATTGAAGAAATCCTGCTTTCACAGCGGCCGTCGACTCCGAAAGCTCATTTGAGATTATTGTCAACGGCAGCAAGCAAACAGTTCGTGTGGCTTCCACGGACGGCTATGCCATCTTTGAGCAATCCAAGCTGGGTTCAGTGACGATTGAAAAAGCCGGCGAATGTAAGTTTCAGATTAAACCGGTCAGCGACAAGTGGAAACCGATCAATTTAAGGTCTGTAACGCCGATGGATTAGAATCCTGCGGCAAATCTACCATTATGAGGACAGATACGATGGAAGCAAAACGGTTTATTGCAGTCGATTTAGGCGCCGAAAGCGGGCGTGTGATACTGGCAGCGGTGTCGCAGGATATCCTTGTGCTGGAGGAAGTTCACCGTTTTGCCAATGGCCCGATTGAAGTGGACAACTCCCTGCGATGGGATTTCCAGTGTCTCCTGTCCGAAATCAAAAAGGGCATTCAAAAAGCGGTTCGGCAGGCTGACGGCAAGATAGCGTGTATCGGTATTGACAGCTGGGGCGTCGATTTTGGATTGCTGGATGCCGAGGGTCGGCTTTTGGAAAATCCCTACCATTATCGGGACAGCCGGACGGATGGGATGCTGGACAAGGCGTTTGCGATGGTCGGCAAGCGTGCGATTTATGACCAGACCGGCATTCAGTTTATGCAGTTGAATACACTGTACCAACTGCTGGCGATGCGGCAGTCCGAGGACGCTGCGCTGGACAAGGCTAAAACGCTGCTTTTCATGGCGGATTTGTTCACATACCATTTGTGCGGCAGGCGCTTTGCTGAATACTCGCTGGCCAGTACATCCCAGTTGATGGATATGAAAACAGGCCGGTGGGCAACAGATATTTTCGCAAAGCTGAATTTGCCGCTGGGCATTATGCCGGAGATTGTTGAGGCAGGGACAATTGTGGGGACATTGACCCAGGAGGTGGCGGCCGAACTGGGCTGTGAATCGATTCCTGTCGCTGCGATTGGGTCTCACGATACCGCCTCGGCGGTTGCGGCTGTTCCAGCCGCTTGCGGCAGCCGGTGGGCGTATCTGTCCAGCGGCACCTGGAGTCTGCTGGGGGTGGAGATTGGCAAGCCGGTCATCAATGATCCAGCCTTTGCATATCAGTTCACCAATGAAGGCGGCGTGAATGGGACTATTCGGCTTCTGAAGAATATCATGGGATTGTGGCTGGTGCAGGAATGCCGCCGTCAGTGGAAAACCGAAGGGCAGGACTATTCCTATACGCAATTGACCGAGATGGCGCAAAACGCAAAACCTTTCACCGCGTACATTGACCCCGCTCATGCCGCATTTTTGTCTCCCGGACAGATGCCCGCCAAGATTAGGGACTATCTGGCCAAAACAGGCCAGGCGGCAATCGAGGATAAAGGGATGATGATCCGGTCTGTTTTAGAGAGCCTGGCGCTGAATTATGCGTGGGTTTTAGAGCAGATTGAGAATATGACCGGCAATCCAGTGGATTGTCTGCACATTGTTGGCGGTGGGATACAAAACAAATTACTCTGTCAGTTTGCCGCCAATGCGACCGCAAAGAAAGTGATAACCGGCCCGATTGAGGCTACCGCTGCTGGCAACATCCTGATGCAGGCAAAGGCCGTCGGTCAACTTACCACGATGGATGAAATTCGACGGATTGTACGAAATTCATTTGAGGTCAACGAATATCTGCCGGTCGATCGAGCCGTCTGGCTGGCACAAAGTCAGCGATGTAAAAAAATACGGCAGTAAAAATGGCTCGTCCGGCGAATGCATTGGTAATCCATCTGGACTTGATGGATTCCCATAGACAATCAAAGCCAAGGCTCACAAGAATAGGTGAGACTCTCAAGAGAGGTTTTTCCATAGTCCCGCAGGGACGTAAGTCAGATAGCCGGAGGCACAAGCCTCCGGTTGGCTGTTTGTGCCAGATCCCCAAGCCCCAACGGGGCGGCAGTATGTTTTGGTTCCGGACTTTCGTCCTTTCGGGGCTTACTATCAAAAAGGAGTGTCCATCTTCCGGAGGCTTGCGCCTCCGGCTAAATCACTTAAAATCCCTATCGGGATTATCGGATATTGCACTATGCCAAAAAACCAAGAAACCCATAAAGCCTTTTTTTCTTTCACCATCGCATTTAGCGGAGGAACCTTTTTAATTAAAGACCCCTCCGGCCTTCGGCCACATTCCTTTGAAAAGAGGATGAGCTAATTTTTTTGGGTCGAAAATTATTTTGCCGGCGGTATAATGTGCGGTCGATGACAACCTTATTATCACAACCCCGTATGGCGCAGCGAGTTCAGGCAGGTCTGCGCCGCAGGCGTCAAACATCGGCCGGCCTGCGTATGACGGCGATGATTGATGTCATTTTTCTGCTGCTGACATTCTTTGTGCTGACGGCGAAATTTAAATCTGATGAATCTTATCTTAATATTCAGATGCCGACACCGTCAGTTCAATCGTCCGCTGCCGTCAGCGGGGCGGTTGCGGTCAAAATCAAGCCCGCCCCCAACGGCTGCCGGGTACAGGTAGATGATAGCGCCGAGCTGCTCATTGAAATGCCGCAGTTGGAAGAAGGTCTCCAAGCGGCAGGCCTGGCGTATTTGGAAGCCCGCGGCCGGCGCAGTGCGGAATTTGCCAGCCAGGTCGATATTTACTGCGATGAACTGACCCAGTGGGATGCGGTGGTCAAGGTCTATGATGTCCTTTATCGGATGGGGGCTCGGCAGATTACCTTTGTTCACACGGAACAATGAATTGCTTGCCTCGGCGGCCGAATTGTGGTAAAATGGAGGCAATTGAATTTTTTACGGAGTATGTATGGCAAAATCAGGTGGTTCACGACGGGAAATATGCAGTTTTTGCGGCCGTCCCAAAGGACGAGATTCTTATATTGAGGCGCCGGGCGGGGTGTTTATCTGTCCGGAATGCGTTGACCTTTGTTATAACATTGTGCGTCAGGAAAAACGGCATTCCACTGCTGTTGGCGTTGCCAAGGAACCCCCAAAACCCAGGGCGATTAAGGAATTTTTAGACCAGTATGTCATCGGTCAGGAACAGGCGAAAAAATCGTTGTCGGTGGCGGTGCATAACCACTACAAGCGGCTGATTCATACCGGAAAGCGGGATGAGGAAGTCGAAATCGAAAAGTCCAACATCCTGCTGATTGGGCCTACCGGCTCCGGCAAGACGCTCATCGCCAAGACACTGGCGCGGATGCTCAATGTGCCGTTTGCGATTTGCGATGCGACGACGGTAACCGAGGCCGGCTATGTCGGCGAGGATGTCGAGAATTTTCTGCTGCGGCTCTTGCAGTCGGCGGATTATGATGTCGAGGCCGCTCAGCGCGGGATTGTGTATGTCGATGAAATCGACAAAATCGGCAAAACCAGCCAGAATGTGTCGATAACCCGCGATGTGTCCGGCGAGGGTGTTCAGCAGGCGCTGCTCAAAATGCTCGAAGGCACGACGGCCAATGTGCCTCCGCAGGGCGGCCGCAAGCATCCCGAACAGGCGTATATTCAGATCGATACGACCCATATTCTGTTTATTTGCGGCGGGACATTTGTCGGGCTGGAAAATATTATCAAGAACCGGCTGGGCAAGAAGATGATTGGCTTTGACAGCGAACAATCCGGCCGGCGGGATAAGAAGACCGACTATACTGAGATCATGAAGCAGGTAACGCCGGAAGATATTATCGAGTACGGGATGATACCGGAATTTGTCGGGCGGCTTCCTATTTTGACCTCGTTATCGACGCTGGATGAGGATGCGCTGGTGCAGATTTTGACCGAACCGAAAAATGCTCTGGTACGCCAGTACCAGAAGTTGTTCGAGATGGAAAACGCCAAACTCGAATTTACGCCTGAAGCACTCAGTTTGCTTGCCAAAAAGGCGATGGCTCGCGACACCGGCGCTCGCGCCCTGCGTGCGATTATGGAAGAAATAATGGTCGAATTGATGTATCGTCTGCCGGAAGAACCCAAGCCGGGCAAATATGTGGTTACGCCGGAAGTTGTCGAGGGCACGGAGGATTTATTCAATCAAAAGCAAAAGCGGGCGTAAGGCCACAGGAAACCCCTAACAGTTATTAGGCAATAGTGTCTTATAACAATTGAAGTTGTGGCAACTAATTTTGTGGGAATGAGGTAATCCGCTACAAAGAGGACTGGATTCCTGCCTGCGCGAGGACTGGCTCTGTGGGGAATGACGCAACACATGAAATCAAGTGCGTTGTCGCAACAGTGGGCATCTTAATATCTTAACAAAATTAACATTTTTTAGCCAGCCACTCGTCTCCCATTTGCCGGATGAGCAAAAAAAATAATTGTTTTGACAAACTATATCCGATTGGATATAGTGAGTGAGGGTTTTTGGCCTACTCGGCATAAAAATCCGCCTGAAACACAAAATAATGTGGTTACGGCTCTGCGGTACGGGTAATCAACCCGCCGCGGTCGGTTCAAAAAACTTGGTGTTTTTTGGATGGGCCCGGCGATATAACCCAAAAACAACGCAGCCGTCGGAATAGCGAATGTTTATCAGGAAAGGAAAAATATGTTGCCTGCCGCTTTGGTGTGGGAAGTATCTGCGCCGCCCTCGGTCTGTGTACCTAACAATCCGTTTCTTGGGTTTTCCTTGTTTAAAACTTTAATTGTAAGGAATTAATATGACTACTTCCAATTCCAATCCATCCGCCCCTCGTCCCGGCAGTCAGGCGATTGTCGATATCCTGGTTGAACAGGGTGTTGAAGTGATGTTCGGCTATCTGGGCGGCGTGGTGCTGCCGCTGTTTGACAAACTCTATGATTCGCCGATTCGGTTTATTATTCCCCGCCACGAGCAGGGCGGCTGCCACATGGCCGATGGGTATGCCCGTGCGACCGGCAAAACCGGCGTTGTCATCGCCACCTCCGGTCCCGGTGCAACCAACCTGACAACCGGCATCGCTACCGCGATGATGGATTCGGTGCCGATGGTCGCCCTGACCGGACAGGTCCGCACTGAACTTATCGGCAACGATGCATTTCAGGAAGCCGATACCACCGGCATCACGCGGCCCATTACCAAACACAATGTGATTGTCAAAAATGTTGCTGACCTGCCGACGAGCCTCCGCGAGGCGTTTTACATTGCGGCAACAGGCAGGCCCGGTGTTGTGCTGGTCGATATTCCCGTCGATATGCAGGTATCGCAATGCAGCATTTCACCCAAAGGCGTGATTGAGTTGCCCGGCTACAAAATCCGCTCGCGGGGCCATGCACGGCAGATTTCCGCAGCCGCACAGGCGATCAATGAAGCCAAAAAGCCGGTTCTTTATGTCGGCGGCGGCGTGATTGCCTCCAACGCATCTGAAGAACTGCGAGCCGTTGCCCTTAAAGCCAATCTGCCGGTTACGATGACCCTGATGGCGCTGGGAGCCTACGACCAGACGCGACCCGAATCGCTCGATATGCTCGGGATGCACGGCTCGGCGTATGCCAATTTTGCCGTCCAGGAAGCCGACCTGCTGATTGCCGTCGGCGCCCGCTTCGACGACCGCGTGACAGGCAAAATCAAGACCTTTGCTCCCAACGCCAAAATCATACATATCGATATGGATCCGGCGAGCATCTCCAAAAATGTCAATGTGGATATCCCCATTGTTGGCGACGCCAAAGAAGTCCTGCAAGCCCTGCTGGCCGAAGTTAAGCCGCAGCCGCGAACCGGCTGGTTTGAACAGATTGCGGAATGGAAAGCCAAATATCCGTTCAACTATGACCGTCAGGCGGATACCATTAAGCCGCAGTATGTCATCGAAGAACTCTGGCGGCAGACGCAGGGTAAGGCGATTGTCGCCACCGGCGTCGGACAGCACCAGATGTGGGCGGCTCAGTTTTACAAGTTCAGTCAGCCGCGGCAGTTTATTACTTCCGGCGGTCTTGGGACTATGGGTTTCGGCCTGCCCGCCGCTATCGGTGCGCAGATTGCACGCCCCGACCAAACCGTCATCGACATCGACGGCGACAGCAGTTTTAATATGACACTGACGGAACTGTCCACCGCTGTCCAGTACAAGCTGCCGGTCAAGGTCTGCATCCTCAACAACGGCTACATGGGCATGGTGCGGCAGTGGCAGGAGTTGTTTTACGGCAAGCGCTATTCGTGCAGTTGTCTGCAAAATCCGGATTTTGCCAAGCTGGCTGAGGCCTTCGGCGCTGTTGGCCTGCGCGTGGACAAAAAAGAAGATGTGCCGGCCGCTGTCGAAAAAATGCTCAGGGAAACGCGGCCCTGCGTGGTCGATTTCCAAGTGGACCAGGAAGAAAATGTCTGGCCGATGGTGCCGGCGGGCAAGAGCCTGCACGAAATGGACGGCCTGCATCTGCTGGAAATGGCATAACCTTTAATCTATCAAGGAGTATCCTAATGAAACACATACTCAGCGCTTTAGTGTTGAATAAACCCGGCGTTTTGGCGCATGTGGCCGGCATGTTTGCCGCCCGCGGCTTTAATATCGACTCGCTGGTTGTCGGCCGTACCGAAGACCCATCCTTGAGCCGGATGACCATCGTCGTCATCGGCGATGACCGCGTCGTCGAGCAGGTGCGAAAGCAGTTGGCAAAAATTATCGCCGTCGTCAAAGTCCAGGACTTTGCCGGCGAGGATGTGGTGGCGCGCGACCTGATGCTGATCAGTATTTCCTGTCCGCCGGAAAAACGCCCCGAAATCCTGGCGCTCATCGAACTATTTGATGCCAAAGCCGTGGATGTTACGCAAAAATATGTGAGCATTGAGGTGTCCGGTGCAGAAAGCAAAATCGAAGCTTTTATTGACGCCTGCCGGCCTTACGGCATCCGAAGCACAACACGGACTGGAACGGTTGCCATGATACGCCAATCCCGCTTGGCCGCTGACAGCGACAAGGGGTAGCGGATCGCACGCTTTGCAGATTCAGCGATTTTTTTGAGGCAAGCCGAAACCTCTTCGGCTTGCCTTTATTGTTCTCGGACGCAACGCATAGCATCAAGCGCTATGTCGTCCTGCAGGTCAACCCCAGGGTGATACCACAATTGGAAAATTATATCCAGTTTTCAATTTCCAAACCGGCAACCCGAGCAAATTCCCGCTGGTTGTTGGTAACCAAAATCGCGTGAATGCTTACAAATCATCGCAATCAGTGTTTAACCGAATCCGCAAAACAAGCCCATTTTCGCAACCCTGCCCCCATTGTCTATTAAGCCCTGCCTAAGGCGCAAAAAAACCGCCGGACTGAAAAGGGTGTTCAATCCGGCGGTCTGATGTTTCTGTGGAACGATTACTTCTTCTGGCTTTCGGGCTTGATTTCCACCTTTTGGCCCTGCTTGGGTTCAGGCTGGCCGGCGACGGGCGGCATCATCATTTCCTGCTGCTTGGCTTTGGCAGCGTCGCGTTTTGCCTGTTCCTCCTTCGACCATTCGATTCTG
>CAZICJ010000027.1:0-33711 GCA_964537635.1 uncultured Pirellulales bacterium | reverse complement strand
TCGGGGTGACAGGATTCGAACCTGCGGCCTCCTGGTCCCAAACCAGGCGCTCTAGCCAAGCTGAGCTACACCCCGGATCGCAAATTTTCTCAACTATAACGATTTAGGCGGCAAAAAGCAAGCAATTCATTCAAATGTCGAAAATTAGGTTTATCAGAAGTCTTTTTATCGAAGTAATGGCCATTTCAACATATTGTTTATATACAATATCAGATTTATAGATTAAAGGCGGGACATTTATTTCCGTCTTATGGAATCACTGTGCAGCGGCGAGGCGGGAAAAATTGTTTGACATAGTGTTTGACGGGTGTTAGATTGTAGCGGTAAATTCGAAAAGGATGAAGTTGACGGTCAACCGGCTATTGAGGCTGTGTTTTCCGAACTGAAAATTATGGAGAATACCATGGTTCAAATTAACCCTCTCAACTATCTCAACAGCCATCACAGGGCGGGACGATTATCTCACAGGATGTTTATGGCAGTTGGCCATGCTATTGTGCTGATGAGCATCGTGCTGGCCTCTGGCGGATGTACGGTCGGTCCGAACTTTGAGAAGCCTCAAGTCAAACTGAACGATAACTGGAGTCAGGATGCCGATGTTCGAGTCGCTGTACAGTCAGATGTGGACAGTCAATGGTGGAAATCATTCAATGATCCCAAACTCGACCAGTTAATCCAGATGGCGTACCAGCAAAATCTGCCGCTGCAGGTTTCCGGTCTAAGGATTCTGGAAGCTCGCGCACGGTTGGGGATTGCGGTTGGCGGACAGTATCCGCAACAGGAGATGTTCGGCAGCGTTTCCAATGTCGGGCTTGGCAAAAATGCCGCCAACAGCGCCGGCATTGACCGCAATTACTGGGATTATCAGACGGGCTTTGATGCATCCTGGGAACTGGATTTCTGGGGTAAATTCCGCCGGGATGTGGAGTCTGCCCAAGCCAACTTGATTGCGTCGATGGCCGATTATGACAGTGCGATTGTCTCGCTGGCCGGCGAGGTTGCCCGAACCTATACGGCCATCCGAACTTTTGAGGTACTGATAGACCTTGCCAATGAAAACGCCAAACTCCAGGAAGAGGGGCTGCGGATTGCCAAAGCTCGTTTTGAAAACGGCGCCACTTCGGAATTGGATGTGATGCAGGCAACGACATTACTGGAAAGCACCCGTGCTTCCATTCCTAAACTGCAAGCCAGCCTGCAGCAGTCCCAAAACGCCTTAAGCACGCTGCTGGGGCAGACGACCGGCGATATGCAGAAGTTGCTGGAAGGTTTGCGTGCGATTCCATCGGCACAGGCGAAAGTGGGGGTCTGCGTTCCGGCTGAACTGCTACGCCGCCGGCCGGACATTCGCAGCGCCGAGTTGTACGCGATGGCGCAGTGCGCCCGTATCGGCGTCGCCAAAGCGGAACTTTATCCAAGTTTTTCGCTGTTCGGCCAGATCGGTTTTCAGACCAGCGATAACGGCGGGCTTTCATCCGGCAACGCCGAACCGCACAACCTGTTTGACGGCGACAGTTTTGCCTATTCCTACGGTCCAGGGTTCCGCTGGCCGATTTTCAATTTTGGACGTATCGAAAATATTGTGCGTATTCAGGATGCACGGTTTCAGCAATTGCTTGTCGATTACCAGGACACCGTGCTGAGGGCGGCTCAGGAAGTGGAAGATTCAATGACGGGCTTTCTGAGATATCAGGATGCCGCTGGTTTTGACCAAAATGCGGTCAATGCCGCCAAACGGTCCGTGGAGATTGCAATGATACAGTATAAGGAAGGTGCGGTGGATTATCAGCGTGTCATCGATGTTCAGCGATCTTTGCTGCAGGAAGAAAATAATCTGGCGCTGGCGCGGTCTTCGATTGCCACGAATTTAATCACCCTTTATAAGGCGCTGGGCGGCGGCTGGGAATTGCGGCAGGGGCAGCCGATTGTCGCCGAAAGCGTGCAGTCCCAGATGCAGGAACGAACCAACTGGGGCAAAATATTGCCATCGCAGCCCGCACCGGAAACACTGACTGCTCCGCGGTCGGCCGACCAGTCGCCGCTGCTGCAATCGCCGGACTGGTGAATGTGCTGGTCGATTGACAGATGTGCATCGGATGCGAATCAGAAATGGATGAGTGTATTAAATCTATGAAGGCTGGACATCGGATAGTCGGCAGTATGTATGAGAGATTTGCTGACCTTGTTGGCGGCGGATCACCGATATCGGCTGTTTTAAACGGTCATTGTTTTTAGGAGTTTTACTATGTCCCAAGATAATTCCAAAAAATCGATTCAGAAGTTTGTGCTTCTGGCGGCAGTTGCAGCGGCAGCTTTTATTGGTTATAAAACCTGGAAAAGCCAGCAGGATGCACTGCCCGACGGGATTGCCTCGGGCAATGGCCGAGTGGAAGCCAAATTGGTTGATGTGGCCGCCAAGGAGCCGCTTCGGGTCAAGGAAATCCTCGTTAAGGAAGGCGACCTTGTCTCGCCGGAACAGGTATTGGTCAAGATGGATACTGTGACGTTGGAATCCCAGTTGGCTGAGGCCAAAGCCGGTGTAGCAGCCGCTCAGGAACAAGTTGCGGCGGCAAACTCCGCCATTATCAAACAGAAAAGTCTGGTTGAAAATGCCAAGGTTGAGTTTGACCGTACTACCAAACTGGTCGCCCAAAATGCCGCTTCTCAGCGTGAGTTGGATTCGCGCAAGACCCAGATGGAGGCTGCGACGGCAGCGCTGGCGGTCGAAGAAGCCAAGATGCAGACAGCCAAACAGCAGGTTGAAGTCGCCCTTGCGAATGTCGCTACGATTCAGACTCGTATTGATGATGCGACACTGAAGGCATCTGTCCGCGGCCGGGTGCTGTACCGCCTGGCCGAAGTCGGTGAAGTGCTTGCCGCCGGCGGCAAAGCCCTGACACTGGTGAATCTCGAAGATGTCTATATGGAAATCTTTCTTCCCTCCGAACAGGCTGCCAGCCTCAAGGTTGGCGCCGAGGCGAGAATTACGGTGGATCATTCTCCGGGATATGCCGTCGCCGGAACGGTCAGTTTTGTCTCTCCGGAGGCACAATTTACGCCCAAACAGGTTGAAACACGCAGTGAACGCGACAAGCTGATGTTTCGTGTCAAAATCCAGGTTCCCGAAGAACTGGTTGCATCGTATATTGAGCGGATTAAGACCGGCGTCCGCGGCGTAGGCTATGTGAAATACAAAGACACTGCCGAATGGCCCCAGCGCCTGCAGAATCTGGTTAAGCCCGGAATGACTGCGGACAATCCGACCGGCGCACCCGCGGAGTCCCCAACCGAACCGCAGGCGAAATAACAGCCCGTTTAAAGTCGCGGACAGACAACCGCAGATCAGAACCAATCAACCTTATCGCACTGGAGATATAAACCCATGGTATCATCCGTGTCTCACGTGGTTTCGGCGGCCTCTGCCGGCAAACCGGTAGTGTCCATAAAAGGTGTGACCCACCGTTATGGAAAGGTTGCGGCGCTGAATAATATCTCTTTGGATATTCCACGCGGTATTATGGTCGGGATTGTCGGTCCCGACGGCGTCGGCAAATCCACGCTGATGGCTCTGGTTGCCGGCTCCAAAAAGCTGCAGCAGGGCAACATCACCGTTCTGGACGGCAATATAGACGACGTCAACCATCGACGCACTGTTTGTCCTCAGATTGCGTATATGCCGCAGGGGCTTGGGAAAAACCTTTATTTTGAATTAAGCGTTTATGACAATGTAGATTTTATGGCTCAGCTTTTCGGGTTGTCCGCCCAAGAGCGTCCGGCCAAAGTCAAAGAGCTGCTCGACGCCACAGGGCTTGGCCCGTTTCCCAACCGGCCTGCGGGCAAGCTTTCCGGCGGTATGAAGCAGAAGGTGGGGCTTTGCGGAGCGCTGGTTCATGATCCAGACCTTTTGATTCTGGATGAGCCGACTACGGGCGTTGACCCGCTTTCCCGTCAGCAGTTCTGGACGCTGATTGACGATATACGCAAGCGGCGTCCCGGGATGAGTGTTGTCATTTCCACAGCATACATGGATGAGGCGCAAAAGTGGGACTGGATTGTTGCGATGGATGCTGGCCAGGTGCTGGCGACCGGAACGCCCAAAGAATTGATGCAGCGTACAGGCACTGCCGATCTGGAAAAATGCTTCATTAAACTGCTGCCGGAAGAAAAGCGCAAGGGGCATAAGGAACTGACGATTCCCCCTCGCCAGACCGGCAAAGAAATCGCTATCGACGCCAAAGATTTAACCCGGCGATTTGGTACATTCACTGCCGTTGACCATGTAACGCTCTCCATTGAGCGCGGCGAGATATTCGGTTTTCTCGGCTCCAACGGCTGCGGCAAGTCCACCACGATGAAAATGCTCACAGGACTGTTGCCTCCCACGGAGGGAACTGCCACCATCTTCGGCAATTCCGTTGAAGCCGGCAGCATTGAAATCCGCAAACGTCTTGGCTATATGACCCAGGCATTCTCCCTGTATGGGGAGTTGACTGTTCGCCAAAACCTGGTGCTGGATGCCCGTCTTTACCATATCCCGCCCGAAAAAGCCAAAGCCCGTATCGAGGAACTGGTTGAAAAATTCGGTCTGGGGTCGTATCTGGATTCATTGGCAGAATCGCTGCCGATGGGATTGCGCCAGCGGCTTTCGCTGGCGGTAGCGGTGCTGCATGAACCGGAAATTCTGATACTGGATGAGCCGACATCAGGTGTTGACCCGGTCGCTCGCGACAGCTTCTGGGAATTACTGATTGATCTTTCGCGCAAGCAGGGCGTAACTATTTTTATCACCACGCACTTTATGAACGAGGGGATGCGCTGCGACCGCATCTCGCTGATGAACGCCGGCAAAGTGCTTGCCTGTGATGCTCCGCAAAAGCTGATTGAAGACAGGGGCAAAGCCAACCTGGAAGATGCCTTTATTGCCTGCATGGAAGACGCCATCAAAGAAGCAGTGACCGCCGGCGGCAAGGACAAGAAAAATACACCGGCGACCGAACAGGTCATAGAGAAACCAACAATCCGGCAGGCTTCTTCCAAACCTTCGAAAATGCAATTGGTCCTGGGGCGGATGATGGCATATACCCGCAACGAGACGGTGCAGATTCTGCGCGATCCGGTGCGGCTGGCCTTTGCGTTTGTGGGTTCTGCGTTGATGATGCTGATTTTCGGTTTTGGCATTACCACCGATGTCGAGCAGATTCGTTATGCGGCGATGGATCTCGACCGGTCGCCGGAAAGCCGTGCCTACCTTGAGCAATTCGCCGCAGCCAAACCCTATTTTAAGGTTACTGCTCCCGTGCGTTCCGCTGATGAGGCGCTGTTTCGGATGCAGGCCGACGATATTTCAATGGTGCTTGAGATTCCGCCCGGTTTCGGCAGAAATTTCCGCAGGGGGACTGTGCCGCCGCAGGTGATGGCACAAGTCGATGGGGCGATGACATTTCGCGGCGAGACGGTTGCCCAGTATGCCAGAGGCGTCCATGATACCATGCTCAAAGACCCCGCCATCGGACTGGCCACGGCCGTCCCCCAGAAATACACCGCGACGATACAAGACCGGTATATGTACAATCCCACATTCGAAAGTATCTATTCGATGGTTCCCAGTGTTCCGGCGCTGCTGCTGATACTGATACCGGCAATTCTGATGGCCGTCAGCATCGTGCGTGAAAAAGAACTGGGCTCGATGATTAACTTCTATGTGACCCCGACCGGCAGGATGGAGTATCTGCTGGGCAAACAAATCCCTTATGTCGTGATTAGTATGATTAACTTCTTCATTCTGGTCGCCATTGCCCTGGTTGTCTTTGGCGTTCCGATCAAGGGCAGTTTTCTGGCGCTGGTGTTGTGTACGCTGGTATATGCGTTCTCAACGACCGGCATCGGGATGATGATTTCGACTCTGACCAGCAGTCAGGTGGCTGCCGTCTTTATCACTGCGATTATTACGATGGTGCCGACGGTTCAGTTCTCCGGTTTAATGCAGCCGGTCTCGACACTGGAGGGCAACGCAAAGCTTATGGGGACGATCTGGCCGACAACGTATTATATGCACTCCAGCGTAGGCGCTTATACCAAGGGGCTTGGGTTTGACTTGATGATGCAGGATATCATTTTCCTGGCCTGCAGTATTCCCATCTTATGGGCAATCAGCATGGTTGGTCTTAGAAAGCAGGAGAAATAGAAATGATAACGCTGTTGAATATTCTTTGGCTTGGACTCAAGGAAATCCGCAGTCTGGTAGCGGATGTGGTGATGGTGATATTCGTCATTTATGCGTTCACTGCGGCCATTTATGTCCAGGCGACAGGCACTTCCACCGAAGTCAATAATGCCTCAATTGCCTTTGTGGATGAGGATGGGTCGGCCCTGTCCAAAGAGCTGATTAACGCGTTTTATCCGCCGCGGTTCCAGATGCCTGAACTGATTACTGCGGACAAAGTGGAAATCGCGATGGATAAAGGGTGGTATATGTTTGTCGTTACGCTGCCGCCCCAGTTTGAAGAAAATCTCAAGGCCGGCCGAAATCCCGGTATCCAGCTTAGCATCGACGCAACCGCCATGCAGCAGGCGGGTATCGGCGCCGGCTATATCAAGAATATCATAAACGACCGAATCTCGAACTTTCTCAAACGCACCGACCAAATCGCCCCGCAGCCCATTGAGATGGTTGCTCGGATTCTGTTTAATCCGAATACGGTATCCTCCTGGTTTAAGGGCGTGGTGGCTATCATCAATCAGATCACGCTGCTGACGGTTGTCCTGACGGGTGCTGCGGTCATTCGGGAACGCGAACACGGGACGCTGGAACATCTGCTGGTCATGCCGCTGACCTCGTTTGAAATCGCGATGGCCAAGGTCTGGGCCAACGGCCTTGTGATTTTCCTTGCGACGGCGGCGTCGCTGTTTTTGATTGTGCGGATGGCGCTGGATGTGCCATTTGCCGGGTCGTACGGTCTGTGGTTTTTCGGGGTGGCGCTGTATCTGTTCTTTGCGACGGCATTGGGCATTTTTCTGGGGACGGTTTCGCGGTCGATGGCACAGTTTGCGCTGCTGATTATTCTGGTGGTCGTGCTGCTGCAGCTTCTTTCTGGCGGCAATACCCCAGTTGAAAGCCAGCCGCAATGGCTTCAGTATTTGACATTCCTTCTGCCTTCGCGGCATTTTGTCGGTTTCTCGCAAATTATCATTTACCGCGGCGGCGGGTTGGCTGCCGCCTGGTCTAATTTTTTGATGGTTACGGTAATCGGGCTGGGTTTCTTTATGTACAGCCTGGTGTTGTTCCGCAAATCCATAGCTGTTACCAAATAACCGTTCGCCAGCGAAAATTCTATTAAGCCGCACATCAGGGTGCGGGCGGGGTTGCGTCGCTCGTGATGACTGCCCGAATGGCAGCGGAAAAATCGTCTGTCGGCGGGGCGGCATTAGCGATGTCGTTGATTTTGCTTTTGCGTTTGAATTCCTCAAAGGGCAAGGATGTTGTTACCGCGTTGCGTTCGTACAGCAGGGTGTCTAATTTGCCATTGATAATCATCCGCCAATTGAAGCGTCCGTGAGCATACGGATGCGTGTGTCCCCGAATCGCGGTGGTGCAGTTTTGCGTCAGGGCGTTGTACCATTGCGGCTTTTGGGCGAGTTGATTGATGGTTTTAAAGTAATCGAGGAAAACTTCACGAACCAGTTGGGGTTTGGCGTTCAGCCGATACAGATAGACTTCCTCGCCCCGGAAATTGGTACGCAGCCGAATCAGGTCCCGTTCATCGGCGACAACATAGATCAACTCAAATTGTTTGAAAAAACCTTTGATTGCAGAATAATCTTCCCCGATTTCCTTGCGGGTTTCGATGGAGACACACACATGCTGTCCATCGTCAAAATCAAAACTCATGATGGTGTGGGCAATCAGAGGCGAACCCCAGTAGTTAATAAACAGGTCGGCGCATCGCAGTTTGTCCAGATCAAATGTTTTGTCGTAATGGGTTATCGTGTAATCAGTCGTGGAGCGGTAATCGCAATTGCGGATATTGCGGATGGTTATGAGATTGCCGTTGATTTCAGCATACGGCAATACCGCCAAATCCGGCTGCCAGTGTCGTGTATTCGACGGTGGAATCAGCAGCCACCACACCAATACAATACTCCATAGTGCCGCAAATGACAACGCCGCCCGATAGAATCCGCGAACCTTCCAAGCCAGCATGATTGCGGTAATTACGAAAAGAATCGCACAGGCGGCCCGCATCCAGGCCAGCGGCAGATTGGAATAATAGATCGCCCCGAAAGCCCACAACGCCATAATCCCTATGACCACAGCGATGCATCCCTTCATCAACAATGCAGCGAGGCGATTCATCCGTTTTTCTCCAGCAAAAAAAGTTATTGTATTTCGTGCGGCGGTGTTTGTGTCAGGTGCAGGCGCAGTATCCGTTTAACCTCATCAATGGCCAGCGGGTGGCTATGCGCTCCATGATTGGATGGCACCAATTTTTCCGACTGCACAAAATCCAGATGCGAACTTTCATACGGCACCACCCCATCCGAGGTGTCTGCCCCGACCGTTGCATCTGTTCGCGTTCCGATTATGGAATGATAGGGGATATCCTGCCGCAGCGGTATCGTATTCGTTGCCTTCGTGAACGCCGACGAGGGCGAAAGCAGCATTAAAGCAGTCGGCGTTTTTTTGGTATAACTCACAGCGGCAGACTGTGTAAGGACGCCCTTGCTGATCACGTTCGTCGTCGTATCGGATATAGCCGACGGAAGGCCGACCATTCCCGACAATAGTTTTGTGTACCATGCGTCGGCCATCGGGCTGCCGCGATGCGGGGTAGCTACGAAAATCACTCGCTTGACATACGGCAGAGGCTCAAAGAACATCATCTTTTTAAGCAATTGCTTTGTATTCGGGTCGAGGTTTATGGTCTCAAACGGCTCTTTGAAAAAGTAATCCCAATATTTTGTGCCGCTGTCCTGCACCATTCCCCGCGTCAAAAGTCCGCCCATACTGTGGCCGACGATCACCATCTGATTGAAATTGGGATTGGCACTGTTGGGGTCGTACAGGGCCTGTACGGCATTGAGCTGTTCTCTGAGAATCGAGGTGGAATAGCCAATGGGCAGGCCGGTCGGATACTTAAAGAACCAGAACTGATAGCGTTTTCGCAATTGCGGATCGCCCCGCAGATCATTAAACATCGCTGCCCAGGTTGCTGGCGATGACAAAAGGCCGTGCACCATGACTACCGGAATCTTGTCTGGCCGATAGGGTTCGAGCATATAAAGGCCGGCGCTTTTAACTTCACTATCACTGTGGAGCAGATTATAGATACCCTCTTCAAATGGATTGGTTTTGCGCAGCTGCAAACCAAGCGGGGTCGTAAAATCCGCTTCCAGTGGAATATTTTGGTTCTGAATCTTGATTGAATCGGCTACTAAAGAATCATAAAAGACAAGTCGGACACTCCTTGACGGGGGGTCGGTTTTTTGAATCGGATCAAACAGCAGCGCCGCAGTGATCGGATAGGCTACCAGCCGTGGCGGGAAAAACCGCCCGAAGTGTGGATTTTGAGCCGGCTTGTCCACTATACCCACCAGCGGAGCCCCCAACCCTTTGGTGGTATATTGATTCACAAGTCCGGTTACCCGAACTTCATAGGCATTATAAAGATAATCGAATATCGCCGGATCCCATATTCCCATGCCTTCCTTGACGACCGCATACCTATACAGTATGCCCTCATGGTCAACATCTTTTGATTCCCACCGTTCTGGCTTGCCTGCTCGCATCTGGAGCAGGTTGGCAACAGCCACATTATAAATATCCGCCATAAATCGAAACGACGGCGTCAGCGGACTTGCACTGACCGCGCGGGCATCGGAGAAAAGATAGTCATACGATTGTTGTGCCGCCAAAACGTAATAGAGTATGGCCTCTTGCGGGTCTGACTTTTTGTGTTGTTGAGCTTCAAGCAGCGACAATTCTGCAACCGCCATTCGCAATTCAGGGGTCGGCTCTTTTGCGACCATCTGCTCAAGCGTGGAGATGACCTGCTGGTGATTCTTGTGGTAGTTCTCATCAAGGAACATCAGCCGCAGCGTCTGCTGTGTCTCCCAACTGGGGTTTGTCGAGTTAGTGGCATTTTGGGCTTTTTCCCGGAATAACTTTAGAGGATCAAGATTGACCGATTTGTAGGGACCCCCGCAGCCGGCGATAAACAGCAGGACAAGCAAAAGACAGGCAATCCGCTTGCAGCATTCGATACGATTGGGTTGTACGGTATAGTACATATCAGCATCCTGTATTAAAAAACGGCAATACCATCGTTCTAATGGCAATGCCGTTTAGGTTGATAATCAGAGGGATTGCCGCCGGATTACCAACGATAGGCGTTGGTATAGCGTTCGTTCAGCAGGGTCTGCTGATATTGGAGCTGGTCCTGGCGGGTGTCATAACGGCGCTCACCTGCCGTTGACCGGAACGATGCGCGGTCTTGTGCATCTTCGAATTTTGCCTGTTTTGCCGATTGCGACCGTTCCTGGACGGCCATGCTTTTCTGCTGCATCGCCAGTTCCTTTTCTGTGTCCTTGATTTTCTTCTGGTCTATTTTGTACTGGGCGACGGCGGCTTTGCATCCATCCTGTTCGTTAATGGTACCCAGGTACATCCAGATTCTGATGACATCCTTGGCATAGCCGCGCATTTCCTTTTGTACTTTGCGGGCATACGCTTCTTTTTTCACACACAGTTCAGCGTAGTCTTTGACATCCTGTTCGCCATCCAGTACCGTAATGACATAGCCGCCGTCAATCACAAACCGCATCGCCATCTGGGCGGTTTCTTCCCAGGTAGGCAATTTGCTCGGCAGGGTTACATTTTTTTCCTCAAGACCATCCAGGACACCCATCGCCCTGGCGTACAATTTCGGGTCTTCCGGCACCTCGATGTTTTGAGCGGCCATATCTTCGGCCTTGCCTATCTTGAGCAGATAATTGGCAAGCAGCTCCCTTTTTTCTTTCATTTCTGCCCGCTTTTTAGTCAAAAAGGGCAGCAGGTCGTTCATCGCCTCAGAGCGGACGAGCCAGTATTCGGTGGAGTCCTTTTCGGGCAACGGGATTGTATCAAAGGCAGACCGTTCTTTCTGGACATCCGCCTGCACTTGAGCAGCGGTCTTTGCTGGTTCGGCAGACTTAATGGTAGCGTCGGCAGGCTTTTCGGCGGCCAGTGAGGTTGCGGAGACTACACATAACATACAGTAAATCAAGTTTTTCATGTTTTCTTCCTTTCGATATCCAATGTGTTTATTGGGAGTATATAAGCTCAATTATAGTGAATCTTGAGTGCAGTTTCAAAGTAATTATTTCCAAAATCAAGTTGTTTGTTCTGGTGGAAAAACAGAGGATTTAGGGAGTTTGGGAGGATGGATTGCTTGGCGTTTCCGTACGACGGTTGAAAAAAAGGTTCAAATCCAGGGTCAGCGAATTGAAAATGTCTGTCTTGACGGTGTTGAGCGCGGCAATGATGGCTTCGCCTTCAAAAATCGCAACAGATTTGCGGCTGGTGTAGGTTTTTTCAAAAACAATACCCTGCTTTAATCCGGCGGCGTCATTTTTTATTAGGGTGAATTGGACTCGCATCGCCGCTTCGGGAGCGGATTTATCGGTCAAATCACAATATAATTCCTGCAGATAGCTTTCCAGTGTATAGTCGGGATTCAGCGTACTGTTTGAGGCCAGGACATGCTTGAATAATCCGGATAACCCCATCCATACCCGCAGATGCTCGGTCAATTGAACATCCGGCGAAGTCAAAAACTGGTCGTAATAATCCTGACGGAATTCAAAGGGACCGGTGCGGTAAATAATTCCGAGGTTGTCAAAGGGCGGTATGGTATGAAACTGCCGGACTTTCAGGGTGGAGTTGCAAGAGGCGAAGGTTTGCTGGGGCGTCGTCTGCGGCAGCAGATAAAAGTTCTTTTTTTCGACTGAGCGGGTATTGTCGCAGCCGGCCAAACCCAGTACCAAGCTTGCCGACCACAGCAGCAGGACGGTATGAATGTAAGCGGGATGTCTCATTTTTGTATCTCCGTTTTCTTGGGCGGACTGGACAGGAACAACTGTGCCGGGTCCATCTTGATTTGTTCAGAAAGCTGTTTGAGGTTTTGCGTGAGTGTCTTGAAGTCAGCCAGAATTTTCTCAAAATCATCTTCATGGCCGTTAATGAGTTTTTCCACCTGATTCAGGTTGCGGTTGAGTTGGGAAACTGTGATGGCAAACTGCGATATTGGCGCATTGGGGTCATTGATATCCAAAACACGCTGTGCATCGACACTCAGATTTTTAAATTCGTCAAGCGTGGCAACCACACTGGCGCGTAATTCGGTCATCTTCATCTCATCGACTGTCGTCTGAATGGATTTGAGCGTCGTTTCCATCTGGCCGAACATCGCCTCAAAATCGATTTTTTCCAGCCGCTGGAAGACCTTATCAACCGCTTCGGTAAAACTGGTTATCAGGCTCTTGGTCGAAGGGATGTAAAGGTATTTCGGCGTCCAGTCGGTAATCTCCATTGCCGGATTGCGTACCGGGTCCATATAGTTGGCTTCCATGTAAGCAATTCCAGTGATTCCCTGGTAGGATAATTTCAGACGGAGTCCTTTTTCAATCTGGTTTTTAAGCACGGCTTTGATGTCCTCAATCTGGATATCTTTAGCGGCGATGTGTTTTCGGTCGATGGACATAATGACCATCACATAGCGGCTGTAGGCGGCGTACTGGGGGGATGTGTAGGCAAAGGGATAGACATGCGGTACAAAGGTAATCTCTTCGACCTTGCCGATGGTAACACCGCGGTGCAGCAAAGGCGTTCCAACACTGAGACCCTGCACGGATTCATTCAGATACGTTTCGACATAAATCAGATTTGACCGGAACAAGTCGGAACTGATCGCGATGACACCGCCTATCAGGGCGGATACCGTCAGGATGATAAATATCCCGATACGAAAGTAATGGGTTTTTGAGTTCATACTGTCGGCCTTTTCTCCAAGTTCGGAATTTGTTCGATATACGTTTTTATCGGCTCACAGATGCTTCGATTAAAAAAACACCACACATCCCGGTTGTCGGTTTTGTCTCGCAGTTGGTTCGGGTGTCCATCGGCGATAATGCCCTGCGTTTTTTTGTCCAGCATAATCGCACGGCCGGCCAGCGTAAAAATGCTTTCCAACTCGTGCGTTACCAGCACAAATGTGATTCCCAGCGTATGTGCCAGACTCAATACCAAATCGTCTAACTGAGCCGAAGTGATCGGGTCTAATCCCGCGGATGGTTCATCGAGAAACAGAATTTCCGGGTCCAGCGCCATTGCCCGTGCCAGGGCGGCGCGTTTTTGCATCCCGCCCGACAGCTCACTGGGGCGGTAATGCTCAAAACCCGACAATCCCACCAATTGCAGTTTCATCGCCGCCGTCATCCGGCACGCCTCCGGCGGCAGGTCCGTCAGTTCTTCCAGCGGCAGCATCACATTTTCTATCACGCTCATTGAACCGAACAGCGCCCCGTTTTGGAACGACACACCAATGTGCTTGAGCAGCCCTTCCTGCTCTTTTTTGCCGTAGGCATAAAAATCACTGCCGTGGATATAAACTTTGCCGCTCATCGGTTCGGCCAATCCGATGAGGCTTTTCATCAGGGTGCTTTTGCCGCATCCGGAGCCGCCCAAAATCGCCAAAATCGTCCCTTGCCGTACCTCAAAACTGATGTCTTTGAGCACCACGGTGTCGCCATACCCGACAGTCAGGTTTTCCACTTTGATAATGGGTGTTTGTGGTTTCATTTTCTCAAATATCCAGTATATACAGCAGCACCGAGAATATTCCTTCCGCTGCGACAATTGCTACAATCGAACTGACAACAGCGCGGGTGGTCGATATTCCGACCGCCCCGGCACCGCTTTCTGTCTGCAAACCGCGAAGACATCCAATCGCCCCAATCAACCCGCCGAAAACCAGCGACTTTGAAAGTCCGATTAGCACATCGGGATAGTCCAAAATGTAATCTACATGAGCATAATAGGTGTTGAACCCGTACCCAAGAGATAGGATGACTGCCGCCGAGCCAGCCAGGCCGGCCAGATTGACCAGTACTGACAGCAGGGGTGCCATCATGGCCGCACTCAAAACACGCGGCACCACCAGAAACCGTACCGGCTCTAATCCCATCGTTTGCAGGGCGTCGATTTCGTTATTGATTTTCATTGTCCCGATTTCTGCCGCAAAAGCCGAGCCGGTTCGTCCCGCCACGATAATCGCCGTGATAAAAGGTCCCAGCACCCGAACTAAGGCAATCGCCACTAAATCCGACACATAGACTTCCACGCCGAACTGACGCAGCGGCATTGCGGAACTGAATGCCATAATCAGCCCGAATAAGCAGCCCAGCAAAAGACTGATGCCGACGGCGTTAACTCCAACCAATTCAAGAAGATACAGAAAGTCTCGCCAGCGAATTTGCCGCGGATGCCTTAATGTGCTCAGGCCGGCGGCAAACAGTTTTCCCAGAAACCAAACCAAGTTATACAAGCCCTGACAAAAATCACAGGCCATCTTGCCAACGCTGGAAATCAGCCCTATGTCTGAGGCGGATATTTCCCAACGTCCTGCCAGTTTCTTTCGGTCAAACCGACTATACAGATGTTCTAATTGGCCTGGCAACCCAGACAAATGGATTTCAATCTTTCGTTTTTCCGCTTTTTCCAGCAGGGCGGATAAAAATGCCAACCCGGTTCCATCGCAATATGCTATTCCTGAAGCGTCTATTTCAATCCGTTGTATGCCTTTTTTGAGGTCAATTTTGATGAGCCGCCTCCACAGTCCGGCGACTGTATGGCTATCGTAACGTCCCTTGAGACTGACAGTCATAACGCCATTTTTTTCGACGGCTTCTAAGTCAGCAGTTGAACTCAAATTGGAAAAATTTGTGTCGGGCAAACTGGCGAAACTCCACTCGGTATATCGTTTTTATTCAGTATCTTATGAGTATTCTTCTGTTTGTCAAGAACTCACTTGGTGTTCTGGTGTTCTTCTGCGTGGTAGGAGCTGCGTGTGAAAGGCGAGCTTTGTACCCAGCAAAAACCGAGCTGGCGAGCCTGTTGTGCCCAGAAATCAAATTTTTCTGGACGTACGAACTCCACAACATCCAGCGACTCCCTGCTGGGCTTGAGGTATTGGCCGATTGCAACGCGGTCGCAGTCTGCCGCCCGTAAATCGTTGAGGACTTGCAGGATTTGGGTATCGGTTTCGCCCAATCCGAGCATGATTGAGGATTTGGTTTGGGTTTTTGGCCAGGCCTGTTTAGCTTTCCTGAGCAGCCCCAATGACCGCTGATAATCGCCGCCGGGTCGAGCTGTCGGATACAGTGCCGGCACGGTTTCGATATTGTGGCCAAACACAAACGGCAGGGCGGCTGTCAATATCTCAATGGCCTCATCCTGACAATCACGAAAGTCCGGCGTCAGCAGTTCAAACTCCAGGCCTGGCGTTTCCTTCCGACAGCGATTGACCACATCGCGAAAGTGGCCGGCGCCGCCATCGGGCAGGTCATCGCGGTCCACGCTGGTAATTACAAGGTATTTCAAGTTCATCTGCCGGCACATTTGAGCGATGCGCTGCGGCTCGCTGGCATCCGGCGGCAGGGGCTTGCCATTCCCGACCGAACAAAATCGGCAATTGCGGGTGCAGATAGCGCCGAGTATTAGAACCGTTGCCGTCCCGCGGCTCCAGCAATCGCCCAGATTGGGGCAATTGGCGTTGGTGCAGATGGTTTCCAGCCCGAGCTGATTCAAGGTCTGATGGGTATGGGCAAATGTCTGGCCGGAGCCGATGCGGCGCTTGAGCCAGGGCGGAAGACGTGGTTTAGAGTCATTCATTGCTGCTGCTCCAACGGGCAAGGCACAATTTTGCGGCAAGCTGCTTGATGGCGGCCATCGCAAAGGTCTTCGACGTTTGCTCAAGGACGCTGGTCATTTTGACGCCATTCAATCCGCAAGGGATGATATAGTCGAAAATCGACAGGTCATTGCTGATATTGACGGCAATACCGTGCAGGGTAACCCATTTTTTGACTTGGACGCCGATGGATGCGATTTTTTTGTCGCCGACCCATAAGCCCGGAAAGCCCGGCTTGCGGTCAGCCGCAACGCCTAATTCGCAGAGCAGGTCAATGCCGATTTGCTCAAGCTGGCGGATGTAGCTGGTGATATCGAGATTGAGACTTCGCAGTTTGAGGATGGGGTAGAGGACTAACTGCCCGGGATTGTGTGCGGTTGTGCCGCCGCCGCGGCCGATGGCAACCAACTCGATACCTTTGGCTTGCAGGCCGGCCTCGTCCAGCAGAAGCTTGTTTTCGGTCTTTCGGGCGCCCAGCGTGATGACTGGCGGATGTTCCAGGATGAGCAGTGTATTGCCTATGCCGCCGGTTTGTCGGGCGGCGGCAAGTTCAAGCTGCAAGTCCAGCGCCCTGCGGTAAGGCATCAGACCGCAGTCGCGGATAGCCAACATTTTTTTTGTATCGGTAGTCATTGCTGGCTATCCTAATGTGTTTTTGGGACAAAAGCAATCTGTTGCACAAAAAAGCAGGGTAATCGCCGAAAAACGAGGGAATTTGGGATTCGTACTTGACATTGCAGATGCAGAGCCGTATTCTATCCGGTGTAGGGCGTATAGCTCAGTTGGTTAGAGCGCACGGATCACACCCGTGAGGTCACAGGTTCGAGTCCTGTTTCGCCCAGTGTTGTAAGTTACGCTGAAATCGTGCTTTACGATTACCTTGTCCTATGCAAAAACTCATCCGACGACCAAACCAAGCAATTTTGATTGATGGTTGGGCTTGTATTTGCTCTTTGACAATGGAAGATTGATGTATTCGGAGCTGACATAACCAATTTGCAGGCTGGATTTTGGGCGATTTCTCGACCTCGGTGTAGACCGTGGCTGTGGAGACCGAATAAAATCACACTTTACGCGACACGGGTATAGATGTGATGCAGGCCGCCGAGGGTGGGCTTGCTGACGATTTTGCCTTCGGCCAGAACTGGTCGAGGAGCCGGGGAGTCTTTGTTGAGCGACATGTGCGTGCGGGCGGTCTTCGGAACGGCTGAATCCATACAGGCTGCCGTTGAGACGTTGGCGGTCAGCAACACGGTTAATACCGCATCTATCGAGCGGCACAATGGGACGGACCGAAATCGCAATGCCCGCAAGGTTCGGAAAAGCTACTGTTTTTCCAAAGACTGGGATATGCATAGTGCCATGACCTATTTTACCATGTACAACTATAACTTTTGTTGGCCGGTACGAACGCTTCGTGTCCAAGACCATAAGGATCAATGGCATGCAAGGACGCCTGCCATGGTGGCAGGTCTGGTTGACCATGTCTGGTCTTTAAGCGAATGGTTGACCTGTCCGTCCGTTCAATTAACATAAGACACAAGGAAATTTTGAAAAACGAACCCATTTTTGCGCCCGCCACCCCGAACGCAGTGATGGGTCTGTTTAACCCAGTATGCCGTCTGCGGCATTCCACAATTTTGATTTTTGCATTTTAATTTTTGATATGATTTTCAAAACGAACCCATTTTCCCCCGCTAACCGCCACAAGATAACCACTACGTATAAGCCACTAAAAAGGATAATGATTCGGCGACTCCTGAAGAAGCATAAAAAAACTCGATTTAAGCGAATAAAATCTACTCTTTTGGCCCCCCCCCAAAAAAACCGGCATACTTCACACCATTGCGTTCATTGCGTGAAGTATGATGCCTGCGTCAAAAGTATTTTTGCCTGTAAAAATATTATAACTATATTTAAATGATGAATTTATATGATTTTTATGCTTGACAGGTCATGTTATTGATTTATACTATAACCTGTTATATATCAATGACTTGGAGTGATTATGCGAATGCTTGTAAATCCTCAACAAACTCGGCTGTTTGACCCGTTTGACGGGGTGTTGACCCCCAGATCCTGCAGGGCGGTTGGCCGGTAAGAACCCGACTGCCGCCGGGTGCGTATAGACGTGATAAAAGTTATTGAAAACCGTAAAATAGGATTTATCGGGAGACTGACCATGGAACTGCAAACGTATTTTGCCCAACACAAAGGAACAGGCGTTTTATCGACCTCGGATAGCGACGGCAATGTCGATTCCGCTATCTATGCCGCTCCGCATTTTATCGAATCCAAGACCATCGCTTTTATTATGCGAAAAAAGTTGAGCTACGCAAACCTGCAATCCAACCCCAAAGCCGCGTATCTGTTTATCGAGGACGCTCCGGGCTATCAGGGCAAGCGTATGACCCTCAAAAAAATCAGCGAACAGCAGGATTCGGCCCAAATCGATGCGATGCGCCGCCGCAGCCGCGTCGGTGGTAAGGACGAAGCCGTGCTGGTCTTCTTTACCATCGAGAAAGTCCGGCCGCTGGTCGGCGACGGCAAATAGCACAAGAGCCGCGTTTTATCCGCTTTTTAATGGACGATTTATCTCGAATCGGTACAATGCCTCTGCCTTGTGTCCGATGGGCAGCAGGGAATTTCCGAACCAGGATTATGCTTGAGGGTTTTGTATGTGTCTTGCGGTGCCGGCCAGAATTGTAGAACTTGACGGCGACAAAGCGGTCGCCGATGCGATGGGTACACGGTGGACTATTCGCACGACCTTAGTGCCGGATGTGCGTCAGGGTGATATCGTTCTGGTTCATGCCGGCTTTGCGATTGCGACGATTGATGAGCAGGAAGCCGCCAAGACCTGGGAACTCTTTGAGCAGATTGCCGAGATGGAGGCCGAACGCCAGCAGGCAGGGGAGGACAAGCCCCAATGAGACTCGACAAAATCGACGCACTGCGGCGGCAATTGGAAGCATCCTGTGCGGCAATCGGCAGACTCGTTCAGGTAATGGAAGTCTGCGGCACCCATACCGTCGCCCTGTTTCGTCTGGGCATTCGTTCGATTCTGCCGGCCAATCTGAAATTGCTCAGCGGTCCCGGCTGTCCGGTCTGCGTTACCCAGCAGGGCTATATCGATACCATTCTCGAACTTGCCATGCGGCAGGATTGCATCATCGCCACCTACGGCGATATGATTCGCGTTCCTGGGCGGGATACCTCGCTGGAGCGGCTGGCGCGTCCCAATGTCCGCATTGTGTTAAGCAGCGAGGATGCGGTTAAATTAGCCGTGTCCAATCCGGATAAGACGGTTGTCTTTGCCGCGGTTGGTTTCGAGACGACAACGCCGGCCACTGCCGTCGCTATCCAGCAGGCAAAGGCGGCTGGCCTGAAGAATTTTACTGTCCTGTGCGCCCACAAGCGGGTTATCCCTGCGATGCGGGCGCTGCTGTCCGGCCGTAACGACAAAATCGACGCTTTCCTGTGTCCCGGCCATGTGAGCATTATTCTGGGCAGCGAGGTTTATCGCCCGATTGCCGACGATTTTAAGCGTCCCTGCGTCGTCGCCGGCTTTGAAGCCGAACAAATTTTGGGCGGCCTTGCGGAAATCTGCCGCCAGATTGAAACCGGCACCCCGCATGTCGCCTCGGTCTATTCACTGGCGGTGCGTCCCGAAGGCAACCGCGTCGCCCAAAAAATCATTGATGAGGTATTTGAACCCTGCGGCGGGCCCTGGCGCGGTCTGGGCGAGATTCCCGAAGCCTCACTTCACATCCGTGCGGCCTATCAAGACTTTGACGCGGCCTATCGCCTGCACATCCAAGAACAGCAAACCGAAGAACCCAAAGGCTGCCTGTGCGGCAAAGTCCTGTCCGGCTTAGTCGAGCCGCAGCAGTGCGGGTTATTCGGCAAAGCCTGCACACCCGACCACCCGATTGGCCCCTGTATGGTCAGCAGCGAAGGCGCCTGCTCGGCGTGGTACAAATACGGACAACAGAAATGACCGAAGCCAATCAACGCATTATGATGGCTCACGGCGGCGGCGGCCGCCTGATGGCAGACCTCATCAGCAAGACCATCCGCCCGCATCTGGCCGGCGGCACAGGGGAACTGACTGATTCGGCGACCGTCGCCGTCGGCAAGGAAAATATCCTCTTCACCGCCGACAGTTTTGTCGTCAATCCGCTATTTTTCCCCGGCGGTGATATCGGCAAATTAGCTGTCTGCGGAACCGTTAATGATTTAGCTGTCTGCGGCGGCAGGCCCGTCGCATTGAGCCTGTCGCTGATTATCGAAGAGGGCTTCGACATCGCGGCACTGGAACGCATTTGCCGCAGCATCGGCCAGACCGCCTCGGCTGCCGGCGTGCCGATTGTGACCGGCGATACCAAAGTCGTCGAAAAGGGTGCCGCCGACGGCCTATTTATCAACACCTCCGGCATCGCACAAAAGCTGCCCGCCGCCTGTCTGGGCTTTGACCGGATTTGCGTCGGCGATGCGGTCATCATTAATGGCACACTGGGCGACCACGGCCTGACGATTATGTCCAAACGGCAGGAGCTGGCATTTGACAGCATCATCGAAAGCGACTGCGCCTGCCTGCACGAATTGACCGCGATGCTGATAGATGCGTTTGGCGCGGATATCCGCTTTATGCGCGACGCCACGCGGGGCGGACTGGCCGCCGTTGCCAATGAAATCGCCGCATCCAGCGGCCGCTCCCTCGAATTGCGGGAAACGGCAATCGCCATAAAACCCGCCGTGCGTGCCGCCGCCGATATGCTCGGGCTGGATATCCTCAACGCCGCCAACGAGGGCAAATTCGTTGCCGTTGTCGCTGCCGCTGTCGCCGATAAAGCCGCCGCGCTGCTGCGGTCGCATCCGCTGGGCAAGGATGCCGCCATCATCGGCAAAGTCAAAGAAAAAGAAACACTCCCGCTGGTTGAGTTGATTACCAAAATCGGCGGCAGGCGTATCGTCCAGATGCCCTACGGCCGCGAATTGCCGAGGATCTGCTGATGCACGAAATGTCCGTCGCACAAAGTATTCTGGATACGATTCTGGAACAGTCCGCAAAATTAGACGGCGCCAGGCCGGTCTGTGCGAAAATCTCCTGCGGCCAGTTCAACGCCCTCAACGATGAGGCGATGCAGTTTGCCTTTGAGGCGGCCGCCGATGGAACAGTATGCTCGGCGATGCGGCTTCAGATAAAGCACATCCCGCTGCGGGGAAAGTGCAAGGACTGCGGCGAGGTCTTTGAGTTTGATGTGTATCATCCGCATTGTTCGGCCTGCAACTCGCAGCAATTTTCCTTTGAGCCGGATGCACCGCTGCTGCTGGAAGAAATCGAATTTGAAAATAGTGAGGACAAGTCCAAATGAAAGTGTCGCTCAATTCCAAAATCTTGAGTAAAAACGAACAGGCAGCGCTGGCTAACCGCCAGTTTCTGGCCGACCGCAGGCTCGATTGTCTTAATGTCATCAGTTCCCCCGGTTCCGGCAAGACGACCATCCTGTCGCGGACGATAACCGACCTTCAGGGCAAGCTCAACATCGGCGTCATCGAGGGCGATATCAAGACCGACCTGGATGCCCGGCGAATTCGCCAGGCCGGCGCGCAGGCAATCCAGATTGAGACGCAGGGCGCCTGCCACTTGTCCGCAGAGCAGGTTGCCGCCGCGATGGGCAGTTTGGACACGCAGAAGCTCAATTTAATCGTTATCGAAAATGTCGGCAATCTCGTCTGCCCATCCGCATTCGATCTCGGCGAGGCCGGCCGCGTCGTCGTTCTGAGCGTCCCAGAAGGCGATGACAAACCCGCCAAATATCCCGGCACCTTCGCCGGCGCCTCTGTCATACTCATTAACAAGATAGACTTGATAAATTATATCCAGTTTGACCTCAATCGCGTGATGGCCGATATCCACATACTCAACCCCAGTGCCCAAATCTTCCACCTGTCGGCGACGACCGGCAAGGGGATGCAGGCCTGGTACGACTGGCTGCTGGCCAGACAACTAACCCTCGCCGGCGAATAAAAAAAGGCCGGCACCAATCCTTCTTTCGGGGCACACCAAAAGCTTGCAGCTACGGCATAAACGGATAGTGCATCGGGTAATAGGGCAATTGATTGGTGTTTCTATTGCCAATCATGATTGCAAGTATCACCATCAGGACAAAAAACAACATCACTATCGCCGGCCAGAACCAATAAGAATGAATCATCTTGTCAAAATCGATTCCGAGCTGATGCCAATCGGGTTTGTGCAAATGAGGTAAATGGTATTGGCGCATTGTACACCTCCATATTCAAAGGTTATTCCTCCAAATTATACGCTTCAATTGGCCGAGATGTTTTGGGATACAGGCCGCTGTTTGGCGCCGGCAGAAGTCGTGTTGGATGGAAGCGGATTATAGGTAGGGATTGGTTCTTTTTTCCTTTTCGATGGTGGTGGCCGGGCCGTGGCCGGGATAAACGCGGGTCGCGCCGGGCAGGGTCAGAAGGTGGGTGCGGATGCCGTCAATCAATTGCTGATGGTTGCCGCCCGGAAGGTCCGACCTGCCGACCGAACCGCAAAACAGCGTATCGCCACTGAAAAGGATGCCCTCTGAAACACTGTAAAGGCAGATTCCGCCTTGCGTATGTCCCGGCGTGTGAATGATTTGCAGATGAATCCCGGCGTATGAAACGGCGGTTTGTTTATCCAAAAGGACTTCGGCGGCGCGAGCCTGCACCAAGGTGCCGCCGATGGCGGACAAATTGGCTTTTGCGTCGACAAGCATTTTCGCATCTTCTTTATGAATAACGACTTGCGTATCAGGCCACCGTTCGCGAATTGCCTCGACGCCGGCCAAATGATCCACATGTCCGTGGGTGAGAATCACCGCCGCAACACGCAGTTTATTTTGCTCAAGGTACTGAATCAGCGGCCAGGGGCTTAGGCCTGGGTCGATGACAAGACAGTCTTTGTCCTGATTAGTCCGCCGGACAACATAGCAATTGGTCTCAAAATCTCCCAGAACGAATGTCTCTATAACCATACTATTCCTTTCCAAAATAGAAGGCCGATTATCGCAAAACCGGGCACAAAAGGAAAGGAGAGAAACCGCAAAAAATGCAGTTTTGGGCGAAAAATAAGAAAAATGGCGTTTTCTGAAAGACGATTATTGTGAAAAAGGTGAGAATTTTGTTATAAAATGTACAAAAAATGCAAAAAAAACGATAATTTATTTGAAATTTTATTTTTGGTTTGTATTGTTTCTCTGTATAGAAACGGATAGTATGAGATAGAGAATAAGCAGGAACTCGCAGGAGAACACGATTATGTTGGGAATAGAAGACAAAGGGGTTTTGGCGGCGTATTTGCTATGCCTTATCAGTACCGGCTTGTGCGTAGTTTATGGTTTGCTGAACTGGAACCGCGGCGATGAGCCCGTGGAGCCGGATGACGTCAAATGGGTCGTCGAAGAAAAAAAGGTCGAAGATAAGTTTTAATTGCTCTATCCGCATGATTTTGAGAAGAACAAAACCATTAGGAGGTTTTTATGTTAGCTGAAGCGCAAAATGTGCAATTGCTGGATATTATCGTCGTATTGGCTTATCTTTTGTTGGTAATGTATTTGGGTGTGGTTGGGTATATGCGCACCAAGAGCGCTACCGATTATCTGATAGCCGGCCGGCAGACACACCCGTTTGTCATGGCGATGAGTTACGGTGCGACGTTTATCTCAACCAGCGCAATTGTCGGTTTTGGCGGCGTGGCGGGTTTATTCGGGATGAGCGTCCTGTGGCTGACGGTATGCAATATCTTTGTGGGCATTTTTATCGCGTTTGTGTTTCTTGCCCCGCGGGCTCGGCGTATGGGGCATCATCTGGATGCGCATACATTTCCCGAATTACTGGCACGGCGGTATGAGAGCAAATTCATTCAGATTTTTTCGGGGTTGATCATCTTTCTGTTTATTCCCTTGTATGCGGCGGCGGTGCTGATTGGCGGCAGTGTGTTTGTGGCGTCGTCGTTCGGCATTTCTTATGAGACGGCATTGCTGGTATTCAGCGTGATTATTGCCGCGTATGTCGTCGTGGGCGGTCTTAAGGGCGTGATGTACAGCGACGCACTGCAGGGAAGCATCATGTTTGTCGGGATGTTTGCTCTGCTGATATTCTGTTATGCGAAGCTGGGCGGTGTGGTTTCGGCGCACGAAAAATTAACCGCCCTTGCGCCGCTGGTGCCGGGCAAACTGCAGGCGATTGGCCATCGGGGCTGGACGGCGATGCCGGCGTTCGGCTGGGGCGATATAAAGTATAATCTGTGGTGGATTGTTATCAGTACCATTACGATGGGAGTCGGTATCGGCGTGCTGGCTCAGCCGCAATTGGTGGTTCGGTTTATGACCGTCAAAAGCAAACGCGAACTGAACCGCGCGACTCTCATCGGCGGGGTATTTATTCTGGTGATGACAGGCGTGGCGTTCACGGTCGGGTCGCTGTCCAACGCCTACTTTGCCGACTTTGGTGCGGAGCTGACTGGGCGCGTGGTCAAGACGATGGATGCGGAAAAAGGGCTTGCGGTGCTGCAGATTATGAAGCCCAATGAGCAGGGCGTCTGGCAGGATGTGCCTGAAAAGATGGCTCCGGTCAAGCTGTCCGGTGATGCTGGCAGTCAGCCGGGCGCCGACGGCCAGCCAGTCGCCTTGAAAAAAGGACGGAGTATTTCAGTCGTCTATGCCGGCGGTTTGGCCGATGAGATTATTCCCAAGTATATTACCAGTGCGATGCCCAAGTGGTTCGGGCTGTTGTTTTTGCTGACGCTGCTGTCGGCGGCGATGAGTACGCTGTCCAGCCAGTTCCATACCGTCGGTACGAGCATTGGGCGAGATGTGTATGAGCAGATGACCGGCAAACACGGCAGCAGCGCCAATATTACGCGAATCGGTATTATTATTGGCATTGTGTATGCCGTTGTGATTAGTTTTTATGCCCGTGAAAGCACATTTATCGCCCGTGCCACGGCGGTATTTTTCGGGCTGTGTGCATCGGCGTTTCTGCCATCCTTTATCGGCGGGCTGTATTGGAGGCGGATGACGCGGGCAGGGGCGATCAGTTCGATTTTTGTTGGATTTATTGTGACGGCGTTTTGGCTGATGTTTATTAAGGATAAAGAGGCGTCAACAATTGGGCTTTGTTCTAAATTGTTTGGAAAAACATCGCTTTTATTGGATAAGCCGAACTGGTCGGAAGTGGACCCGCTGATTGTTGCACTGCCGATATCCATACTGGTAGCGGTGATTGTGAGCCTGATGACGGCGCCGCCGGCCAAAGGGCATCTGGATAAGTGTTTTTCCAAATAAAAATAAAATCAATGAAACGACGGCAGTTTGCCGAAAGAAAAAGTAATCGTAAACTATAGCGTTTTTAGGAGAAATTGGTATGGCAAGTAAGAAAGCGTTTTATGTCCTGATGGTCATGGCGGTGGGTCTGTGGGCAACGTCCCAGGCCGCCGAACCGGCAAAACCGGCTCCCGCTGCACCGGCGCAGCCCGCCCCTGCGTCGCCGGGAGCTGCGTATGTCGGCGATGCACCGGCTCCGCACTGGCATGATATGCCCAGCGCGTGGGCGGATGCGTTCCACCACCCGACGGAAAATGTGGAATTAGGTCTGGATGTGAGACTGCGCGAAGTATATGGTCGAAACATTCTGACTACCAACGAGCAATTTGGTGACACATTTGGTGCAAATGCTGGTAATTACAATAATTATCATTGGCAAAGATACCGAACCAGATTTTCCGCCAAATTAAAGCTGAATGAGGATGTGGACTTCAATACACGTTTGGTGTGGGAGTTCTGGACCCATACGGCTCCGGACAAACATGTGCCAACACCAAAACTTGACTTTTTTGCAACTCAGAGTACCGATTTCGACGAAGCCATCTTTGACACGATGAACTTTAAGATTCGTAATGCTTTCGATTTGCCGCTGACATTAACAATTGGTCGTCAGGATGTGATCCTGGGTACCGGCTGGCTGGTCCTGGATGGCACGCCTGGCGATGGTTCGCGAACGATCTTTCTTGATGCTGTACGCGGAACCTATGATTTCAGCGATTCTACAAAGCTCGATGTGATCTATGTTCAGCAGTATGACGACCCATCCAAGTGGCTGACTCCATTTAATCACAATGCTGTAGCCGATCGCCGCAATCTGACTCAGGGGCAGGATGAACGAGGCGCTATTCTGTATCTGACCAACAAATTGACGGATATGACAAGTATAGAAGGTTATTACATCTATAAAGATGAAGAACAGTCCGATATGAATAAGTATTGGATTAATAAAGGCTGGACAACTAATGGCGGCGATGATGCGACTGTCCATACTTTCGGCGGCCGTTTATTTGGCAATTTGGATAAAAATTGGAGCTACAGTGCTGAAGGCGCTGTCCAGACCGGCCGAAGCGAATACTATGGGGAAGCGACGGGTAATCGCGATATGAGCGGTTACGGCACGAACAATAAGCTGATGTACGCATTCCTTGATGAATTGAAGAATGAACTGCATATTGGGTACGAATATCTCAGTGGTGACGACCCGGATACCGAAGACAAAGATGAACGGTTCAATACGCTGTGGGGCGACTGGCCGCAAACCCAGCGCGGCGGCGACCTGCAGTCCTATCTTTGGGCGTTTGAAGGAGAAGGTCTCGGCAATGTCAGCAACCTTCATCGGTTTGGGGTAGGCCACAGCTTCAAGCCCCATAAAGAATGGAAATTGGAAACAGATTATAACCTGTTGTGGGCAGACGAGAAAAGCTTTATTGGTACAGCTCCTGGCGGCGCTGCAGGCAGGCCTGTTTCTGAAAACGGTCTGTTTCGCGGACACATGCTGACAGGTCTTTTGACTTATCAGTGCTGCAAAAATTTCAAAACTCAATTCCTTGTCGATTACTTTATTCCGGGCGGTTTCTATGCCAGTCCCGGCGGAGATGAATCTCTGTTTGCCCGTATCAATTTAGAATGGACATTCTAAACAGTTAGTTTGTTGAAAACCGTAGACAAGCCCGGCCTAAAAACCGGGCTTTTTTTATGCAAAAACCCCTGTTTTCCGGCGGATATTGCTTGACCGGCAGGCAAGATAAGGATATCCTGACAGGCGTATTACTAACCCCATTACGGGAGGCGGTTTATGATATGGAATGAAAAAATCGAGACAATGCCGCTGACGGATTTAAAAAATCTGCAATCCGAGCGGCTGGCCAAACTGGCGCAGTATGTCTATCAGCGGTGTCCGGTGTATCAGCAGAAATTTGATCAGGTCGGCATCAAACCTTCCGACATCAAGAGCATTGACGATATTGTCAAGCTGCCCTTTACAACCAAGATGGATATGCGGGATTATTACCCCTTTGGTCTGTTCAGCGTACCGCGGACGGAGTTGGTGGAAATCCATGTTTCCAGCGGCACCACCGGCAACCCGACGCTGGTCGGCTATACCCGCGAGGATATCAAGCTGTGGTCGGAGGTGATGGCGCGGGCATTTTGCTGTGCGGGGGCTGTGCCGGATGATACGATTCAAATTGCCTACGGCTATGGGCTGTTCACCGGCGGGCTGGGCGCCCATTACGGTGCTTTGGAGATGGGGATGACGATTATCCCAACCTCATCGGGACAAACCAAGCGGCAGTTGAAGATTATGCAGGATTTCCAGCCACGCATCCTTGCCTGCACACCGAGTTATTGTCTGTATATGGCCGACGAGGCTCGCGAGATAGGGATTGACCCGCGTTCGGCAAGCTGGAAGATCGGTGTCTTCGGTGCCGAGCCGTGGAGCGAGTCGATGCGCGGCGAAATCGAGCAAACGTGGAATATGCTGGCGACGGATATTTACGGTTTGTCGGAGATTATTGGTCCCGGCGTGTCGCAGGAGTGCCACCATAAGGCCGGCCTGCATCTGTTCTCGGATGTGTTCTATCCTGAAATTATCGACCCGGATACCGGCAAGCCCGTGCCGGAAGGCCAGGATGGCGAACTGGTAATTACGACGCTGACCAAGCAGGGCGTCCCGCTGATTCGCTATCGGACGCGGGATATTGTGAGCCTGACCAATCAGCCGTGCAAATGTGGACGCACCAGCCCGCGCACCAGCAAGATTAAGGGACGCACGGATGATATGATTATCGTGCGCGGCATCAATGTCTTTCCATCACAGATTGAGCATATCCTGCTGGGCATTGAAGGCACCCATCCGCATTATCAGTTGGTCATCGACCGCCAGGCGCATAAGCTCGATGAAGTGGAAATTATGGTTGAAGTCGATGAGAAGATGTTCAGCGACGAAATCAAGAAGATGCACGCGCTGGAACAAAAAATCAAAAAGGAAATTGAGGGTGTGCTGTCCATCGGCGTGACGGTCAAATTGGTCGAACCCAAGACGATAGCCCGCAGTGAAGGCAAAGCCAAGCGGGTGATTGATAAACGAGCCTTATAAAAACAATGGAACCACAGATTTCACAGATTACACAGATTGATAAAAAAGATCCGTTGAGTTATGACATCATCGGTGCGGCAATGGAAGTGCATCGGGAGATGGGCAGAGGATTTCTGGAAGCGGTTTATCAGGAAGCAACGGAAATTGAGTTGCGAGAGCGGCATATCCCGCATGTCGCACAACCCCAGGTGCGACTTTGCTATAAAAGTTTTACATTAGAACGATATTACAAACCGGACTTTATTTGTTTTGATTCAGTGATTGTGGAAATTAAGGCTGAGAATTGCTTGACAAAAGTCGATGAGGCGCAAGTTATCAATGTATTAAAGGCAACCCGATACAAAATTGGCCTATTAATTAATTTTGGCCAATCATCACTAAAGTATTTGCGTTTTGCTAATTGAGGAATAAAAATCTGTGTAATCTGTGAAATCTGTGGTTTCACATTAGGAGAAAGTTATGAAACTGACACAAATATCGGTATTTTTGGAAAACCGCAAGGGCCGGCTGTATGAGGTCTGTTCGCTGCTGGGCAGGGCGGGCATCAATATTCGGGCGCTGACAATTGCCGAGACGGAGACTTTCGGCGTGCTGCGGCTGGTCGTCGATAAGCCCGAGGCGGCGGTGGAATTGTTTCACAAAAATCAGATTACCGCCAATCGGACGGATGTCGTCGCCGTGGAAGTGCCGGATAAACCCGGCGGCCTTGCCGAAGTGCTTCGTGTGCTTTCGGACAAGGCGGTCAATGTGGAATACATGTACGGCTTTATGGAAAAGGCAACCGACAAGGCGCTGATGGTGTTCCGTTTTGACGACCCGGAAAAGGCCGCCCAGTCGCTGACTGCCGCCGGCATTCATGTGGCAACTCGAGAAGATATTCAAGGACTGTAGGGAAACTTAAGCCTGAAAATCAAAAAGTGAAAAATAAGAAGATTGGATATCGCCACAGAGACCACAGAGAAACACAGAGGCAATCCGTTATGAGTAAAAAGGCAACAGATTTGAAGCTTTTTATGAAACAAATTTTATTCTCTGAGACCTCTGTGTCCTCTGTGGCAAAAAATTCTGTGGTTTCTCCTGCGTCTAAGAACTAACAACTGATTCTGCGATTGATTTCAAGCAAGAGGTTTTTTATGAATGTTCCTTTTTGGAATAAAGACATTGAGACGATGAGCCGTCCGCAGATTGAGCAATTGCAGCTTGCGCGGCTGAGGGAAATCGTGGGCTATGCGCTCAAGACGCCGTTTTATCAAAAGCGGCTGGGCAAGGTATGGATTCACAGTCCCGACGATATCAAGTCGCTGGAGGATTTGCACAAGATTCCCTTTACCGTCAAGGATGACCTGCGGCAAAGCTACCCCAAGGGTCTGCTGGCCGTCGATATGGAGCAGGTTGTCCGCGTGCATTCATCCAGCGGCACGACCGGCATCCCGACGGTGATTTACTACACCCGTCAGGATTTGGACAACTGGACGGATTTGCTGGCGCGCAGTATTGTCGCCACCGGCGCGACGGCCAAAGATGTGTTTCAAAATATGATGAGCTACGGACTGTTCACCGGCGGGCTGGGACTGCACTACGGCGCGGAGCGGGTGGGCTTGACGGTCATTCCCGTCGGCGGCGGCAACACACAGCGGCAATTGCAGATTATGAAGGATTTTAAGACGACGGCGCTGCATATCACGCCCAGCTATTTGCTGCACATTCATCAGCGGCTGGAGGAATTTGGACTCAAAGTCTCGGATTTGTTTTTGAAAAAAGCCTACTTAGGCGCCGAACCCTATTCGGAAAACACGCGCCTCAAACTGCAGGATTTGTACGGCATCGATGTCTATAACTCCTACGGCCTTAGTGAAATGAACGGCCCCGGCGTGGCGTTTGAGTGTATGTATAAGAACGACCTGCACGTCTGGGAAGATGGCTATATCGTGGAAATCATCGACCCGCAGACCGGCGAGGTCTTGCCCGATGGCGAAAAGGGTGAGGTGGTCTTTACCAATCTGATCCGCCATGCCTTGCCGCTAATGCGGTATCGGACGCGCGACCTGGCGTTTATCCACACCGAGCCGTGTCCGTGCGGCAGGACGCATCGCCGGATGTCGCGGATTCTGGGGCGGACGGATGATATGCTGATTATCAACGGCGTCAATGTCTTCCCGTCGCAGATTGAAGAAGTGCTGATGAGCGTCCCCGAAGTCGGCAACAATTATATGATTTATCTTTCGACGCACGAGGGGCTGGATAAGCTGGTCGTTAAGGTCGAACTGTATCAGAAGCTCTTTACCGGCGACTTGTCGCAGATTGATCATCTCAAGAGCACGATTAAAGACCGCCTGCGGGCATCGATTACGATTAACGCCCATATCGAGCTGCACGAACCCGGCGCCCTGCCGGTGTTCGAGGGTAAGGCAAAACGCGTTGTCGATGAACGGGTGAAGTTATAACGGATTTTTTAGCGAGGCTGACAATGGCAAAACAGATTACGATTTTTTCGGAAAACCGCCCGGGGCGGATTAAATCCATTTGCGATGTACTTAAGGAGAACAACCTCAATATCTGGGCGTTTTCGATTCAAGACCGCGGCGAGTTCGGGCTGGTCAAGCTGATTGTCGATAAGCCCGGCCAGGCGCAGTTGGCGCTGGCCGACAGGGGGTTTGCCTGTGCGGTCAAGGATATCCTTGCCGTAACGGCGTCGGATAAGCCCGGCAATTTGGACAAACTCACGTCGCTGCTGCTGGAAAAGCAAGTCAATATCAAGGATGCCTACGGCTTTGTCGCCCCCAATGACCGGCAGGGGATGTGCTTTCTGGAAGTCCAGAATCCCACTAATGTCGATATTGCCGGCCTGATAGCCGACCACGGTTTTCGCCTGCTGTCCGATGAGGAGCTGTACGAGTTATGACAAAAAAAGAAAGTCAATGTCTATGAATCGCTATTTTTTTATCATAACTTATTTTATTTAGGTAAGTTATGTCTATTGATTGCGTAACAAAGAAGGCCGCTTAAAATTAATATGTCGAAAAAAATGGATTATTTAGACATATTTATTGGATATGCTGATGCCATCGACATATAATTGAAATAGGATGAAAGAAATGGATTTTGTGAACATATAAGGGATAGTATGGGCTTTGAAGCCGAAAAACCGTGTAATGACTTGCCGTTGCTGCCGCCTCCGGTGGATATTGAGAGCAAGGAGATACTGAAGCGGTGTATTTCAGCCCGGGCGGTTTTGGCTGAATTAAGGCAATGCGGCCGGCTGATACCCAATCAATCCGTTTTGATCAACTCTATTCCGATGCTTGAAGCGCAAAAGAGTTCGGAAATCGAAAATATCGTTACGACTGCTGACCGGCTATTTCAGTTTGCTTGCGGGGATGACGGCAGAGCGGATGCTGCAACAAAGGAAGCATTTCGTTATCGGCAAGCCCTTGCGCAGGGGTGTCAATCCATCCGCAGCAAGCCGGTTTGTTCACGGACTGCGGCTGAACTATGCGGGATGATACGCGATGCGCATACCGATATTCGCAAACTGCCTGGAACAGCTTTGAAGAATCCCCAAACGGGAAGGATTGTTTATACGCCGCCGGAAGGGGAGTCTGTCATTCGTGAAAAATTATCGAATTGGGAAAAGTTCATTAATGAGCGAACGGAAATAGACCCGCTAATCCGTATGGCGGTGATGCATTACCAATTTGAAGCGATCCATCCATTTCTTGACGGCAATGGCAGGACCGGCAGAATCCTTAATGTGTTATTCCTGATACAGGAAGGACTTCTGGATATCCCGGTTTTGTATCTGAGCCGTTATATTATCAAGCACAAAACCGCCTATTATACCCACTTGCGGGAGGTAACGGAAAATAATCAATGGCAAGCATGGATTCTATATATGCTGGACGCCGTCGAGCAAACTGCCGGCTGGACAAAGCAAAAAATTGAAGCGATTCGACAGATGCAGGAGCATACCTGCGATTTTGTCCGCGGTGCGGCTCACAAAATCTACTCCAGAGAATTGGTGGATATGATATTTATCCAGCCCTACTGCCGGATTGCCAATATCGTGGATGCCGGTCTCTGCAAACGCCAGACAGCGTCTTCCTACCTCAAACAGCTTTGCTGCATTGGTGTTTTGAAGGAGATGAAAGTGGGCAAAGAAAGACTTTTTGTACACCCCAAATATCTCAAACTGCTGACTGATGAGTCGCATCATTTCACACATTATACATAAGCTATTTTGAAAGAGAAGCGATGGACATACTACCTGCGATCGATTTACGCGGCGGCAAGTGCGTTCGGCTCATTCAGGGTCAATACGACCGCCAGATTACCTATAAGGATGACCCGGTTGCTCAGGCGATGGAGTTCTATACCGCCGGCGCCCGCTGGCTGCACCTGGTGGATTTGGATGGCGCCAAGGATGGCTGGCCGGTCAATGCCGAGGTTATCGGCAGGCTCGTCAAAGACGTTCCTCTCAAGGTCGAGTTGGGCGGCGGCATCCGCGACCAGAAGACCATTGAACAGATGCTCGCTCTGGGTCTGGAACGGGTGATACTGGGAACCAAAGCCGTTGAGGAGTTTGACTGGTTTAGCCAAATGGCGCATCAGTTCCCGCAGAAACTGGTCTTAGGGCTGGATGCCCGCGGGGCGAAGCTGGCCAAGCACGGCTGGCTGCAGGCCGGCGGCGAAGACCTGCTGGAATTTGCCAAAAGGGCCGGCAATCTCCCCATTGCGGCTATTATCTATACGGATATCAGCAAAGATGGGATGATGTCGGGCCCGAATTTAGACAGGACGGGGCAGCTCATCCAGGCGGTTGCCGTGCCGGTTATCGCCTCCGGCGGAGTAACGACTTTGGACGATGTCAAAAACGTCAAAGCCATCGGCGCGGCCGGCGCTATCATCGGACGCTCGCTCTATGAAGGCACAATCGACCTCAAAGACGCCTTGCTTGCGGCAAAATAATAATTAGCTTCTGAGCAAAATGGGTTCGTTTTGAAAAAACAGGAGAGAAACCACAGTCCTTTGGCAGGCTCAGGATAAAAGTTCGCAGATTTTCACAGATTTAGGATAAAGCGGGGACAGGTACAACCTGGCTGTCGCCAGAATGTACCAGACCCCTGATTTTAATACCCTCTCGGCACTTCGTGCCACTCCCCCTTGAAAAGGGGGAGAGCTATTTTTTTGGTTGTCGTGTTCCGGCGGTTTCGCTTTGCTTGGCCGCCGTTCATTTTCGAAACGGTTTGAGCAGGATATCTTTGATGGATTTTGCGCTGGATGCGGT
>CAZICJ010000026.1:0-34015 GCA_964537635.1 uncultured Pirellulales bacterium | reverse complement strand
AATGTCCACTAAATTCTATCCCTTTTTAACCAATTTTATTGGAGGAGAGCCAGAAAAAATAAAAAACACAGATTAAAAATCAAAAATGAGGATATGGACTTTGGCGCTATTTTTAATTTTTTATTTGTATTTTTACTATTTGATTTTTTAGTTTTTATTTTCCTATAGCGTTATTGTTTCGCCCTCGGTATTATCTCCGCTGATAATCATTCGGTTCATCGCATCGATATACGCTTTGGCGCTGGCTTCGATGATATCCGTCGAGACGCCGCGGCCGCTGAAGCGCCGGTTGCTATCGCCGATAATCTTGACCGTCGCTTCACCGAGCGCTTCTTTGCCGGCAGTAACCGCCTTAATCGCGTAGTTTTCCAGCTTCGGCGACAATCCCATCGCTTCGCGAATTGCCTCATACGCCGCATCCACCGGCCCATCGCCGCAGGCGGCGGCCTGCCTGACCTCGCCTTTGACCTTGACCCGTACGCTGGCCGTCGGCAGCGTCCCCGTGCCGCAGGATACATGCAGATACAGCAGTTCGAGAGTGTGTTCCTTGATGCGCATCTGGTCGCCGATAATCGCCATCAGGTCATCGTCAAAAACTTCTTTCTTCTTGTCGGCGACTTCCAGAAACCGCTGATAGACCTGCTCGAGTTCATCTTTACTGAGCTTGTAGCCCAGTTCATCCAGTCGGTGCTTGACGCCCGCCCGGCCGGTGCGCGCCGTCAGCACGACTTCACTCTTGGGCGAGCCGACATCTTCGGGGCGGATAATCTCGTATGTCAGCGGATTTTTAATAAACCCATCGACGTGAATGCCGCTGCTGTGGGCAAAGGCATTGGCGCCGACAATGGCTTTATTGACCGGCACGGCGATACCCATCATTTCCGAGACCATCCGGCTGGTCTTGTACAGTTCTTTGCTGTGGATGCCGGTATCGACGCCGAAATAATCCTGCCGCGTGCGAATCGCCATCACGATTTCTTCCAGCGAGGCGTTGCCCGCCCGTTCGCCGATGCCGTTGAGGGTCGCTTCAATCTGCCGGGCGCCGCTTTTGACCGCCGATAGTGTATTAGCGACGCTCATCCCCAAATCGTCGTGGCAGTGGGCGGAGAAAATCGCCTTGCCGCTGTTGGGTACGGTGGCAATAATTTCGGCGAAGAGATTGCCATACTGTGCCGGAATGGCATAGCCGGTCGTGTCGGGAATATTGACCGTGCGTGCGCCGGCGGCAATGACCGCCTCGATAACCTTGAAAAGATACGCCTTGTCCGCCCGGCCGCTGTCTTCGCAGTAGAACTCGACATCGTCGGTATATTGCAGGGCGTGCTTGACGGCCTGAACGCCCATCTCAAGGGCGCGGGCTCGCTTATCTTCCAGCGTCTTGCCGTATTTGTCATCGCGAAATTTGTTGGCAATATGAATATCGCTGATGCCCAAGCCGGTATGGATGCGCCGCCGCTTGGCCGGCGCAAGTGCCTTGCCCGCCGCGTCAATGTCGGCTTTGACGGCGCGGGTCAATCCGCAAATCGTCGGGCCGTGGACTTCTTTGGCAATCAGATTAACCGCCTCGAAATCCTGCGGCGAACTGATGGGAAAACCCGCCTCGATGACATCCACGCCCAATTTGGCAAGCTGAATCGCTATTTCCAGCTTTTCGCGCATGTCCAGCCGGGTGCCGGCGGCCTGTTCGCCATCCCGCAGCGTCGTATCAAATACAATTATTTTGTCAGCAGACATCGTTTGTCTCCTTGTAAAATAGTTTTGGATAGAGGATTATGCCAAATACAGCGCATAATTTCCAGTAGAATTTATAAAATGATATTGTGGATAGGATATGTATTTGTATTATGCGCCGCAGAGGCGCAGGAGGAGCACCAGGGCAAAGCCCTGACTCGAAATGACACCAAAATTGCGGACTGCATTACTCATACGGCGGGTATTATATCCGATTAACCTGCAAAAAGCAAATTATTTCTTGCTCCCCGCCTTTTTCCCTACCCGATACAGCCCCAGTCATCGGTCTCGATGGCGGCAAATGCTGCCAATGTAGCCGCAAATCATATACGGGATACCTGCCCGTTCCAGCAGATGGACATTTTGTTTTAGAAATTGATTTTGTTCTCTGATGGCACAATCTCGCAATCGGGGAAACCTGCTCAAAGAGGTCTTTGTCGAGAATCAGTCGCAGATAAGCCTGGGTAACCTGCTGTTCCGTATAATCGGGGTGGCGGTAGCGGATGCCGGCTCTGTGGTGTTGCGGAGTTCATCACAGAGCCGCAATGTCAATTCCGCCCGGCCGGCCATCCCCATCTGCCGGAGAATTTCGATATGCTTGCGTGCCGCTTCCTTCGACGTATCCGAATAAGTTGTATCCGCTTTTTGTATCATTGGTTTATTATACTCATTGGTGTTTGGAGCAGTCTCCTTTTTACGATTTATAACACACGGCGGCTGCGGTTTCCAAGGCAGTGCCGATGTATTTTGCGACTTCCGTATGCACCGGGTCAGCCAGATAAGCGTCTAAATCTTCCATGGAGTCAAACCGGGTAATTAAAAGAAGGTCATAGGATAATCCTCCAGGACGAATGTTCGTTTCGACCTGGATGTCGCGAAGCGTGCTGATTTTTCCTTTCATGCTCAAAAGCACCTCTTTGGCTTTGGTAATACTTGCGATGTCTCTTTCCTTGAGTTTGATAAGCAGGGTGTTGATAATCACTTTGAATCTCCTGTCAGTATAACTATTCATTCTAAAACAACACATTGACTGGACAACAAGAAAGGCCGTTGAGGGTGAATTCTACCACATCTGGATAGACTGTCAATAAACAAAAAAAGCCTGCCGGAGTTGCCGGCAGGCTTTTTGGTTTTGTGTTCAACGCGATGTCGCCCTTTCAGGGCTTGACATTGTTGTGACACCTACCTAGGGCGTTGCCCTGGGCTAAGCTATTTTGCCCCTTTGGGGCGGCACAGAAACAATTGCCAGCCCATAGAGCCAAAGGGTTAATGCCTATTTCTTTTTGCTATTGCATTTTCCTTTGCAGCAGCATTTCTTTTCGGCCACGACCGCTTGAGCGGCGGCCAGCCGCGCGATAGGCACGCGGAACGGCGAGCAGGACACATAGTTCATGCCGATCTTATGGCAGAACTTGACGCTGACGGCTTCGCCGCCGTGTTCGCCGCAGATACCCACCTTGAGGTCTTTGCGGGTCATGCGGCCTTTTTCAATCGCCATTTTGACCAGCATACCCACGCCTTCCTGATCGAGGCTCTGGAACGGGTCTGCCTTGAAGATGCCCTTGCCGCCTTCTTTTTCGTCGGCGACATAGACCGGCAGGAACCGGCCGGCATCATCACGGGACAAGCCCAGTGTCATCTGTGTCAGGTCGTTGGTGCCGCATGAGAAGAACTCGGCGACTTCGGCAATCTGGTCAGCCAGCAATGCCGCACGCGGAATCTCAATCATCGTGCCAACCAGATACTTGACCTTGGACTTGGCTTCTTTGATCAGTCCATCGGCCAGCGCCTTGGTCTGGGCGACCTGGATAGCCAATTCCTTTTTGTCAATGGTCAGCGGAATCATAATTTCCGGCAGAACCTTGATGCCTTTCTTGGTGCAGGCGATGGCGGCCTTGATGATGGCGGTTACCTGCATATCCAGAATTTCCGGATAGGTAATGCACAGACGGCAGCCGCGGTGTCCCAGCATCGGGTTGGATTCGTGGAGCTGTTCGCAGCGGTGCTTAATCTTGTCAATCGAGATGCCCGTTACTTTGCTCAGTTTGGCAAAGCCTTCATCATCCTTGGGTGTGAATTCATGCAGCGGCGGGTCAATCAAGCGGATGGTAACCGGCTTGTTGTTCATCGCAGTGAAGATGCCTTCAAAGTCGCCCTGCTGGAACGGCAGCAGCTTGTTGAGGGCGGCTTTGCGAGCCTCCAGCGATTCTGCAACAATCATTTCCTGCATGGCCAGACGGCGTTCTTCGGTTTCAAAGAACATGTGTTCCGTGCGGCACAGACCGATACCTTCGGCGCCCATCTTGATGGCATTGACGGCGTCGGCCGGCGTGTCGGCATTGGTGCGGACCTTGAGGGTTCTGATTTCATCGGCATATTTCATAATGGTCTGATAGGCGGCGGGCTGTTCAGGCAGTTGCAGCGGAAGCTGTCCCAGATAGACATCGCCGGTGTTGCCGTCGATGGTAATATAGTCGCCCTGTTTGACCACCTTGTCGCCGACTTTCATCGACTTGGTTGTGTAGTTGATATCGAGGGCTTCGCAGCCAACGACGCAGCACTTGCCCCAGCCGCGGGCGACGACCGCTGCATGGCTGGTCTTGCCGCCGGTCGCGGTCAAAATGCCCACCGCAGCGTGCATACCGCCGACATCTTCGGGGCTGGTTTCTTTTCTGACTAAGATGAGCTTATCGCCCAGGTCGGCCATTTCTTCGGCTTCTGCGGCGGTGAAGACCACTTTACCGCTTGCGGCACCCGGAACGGCATTAATGCCGGTTGCAATCTTGGTTGAGCTCTTGGCGGCTTTGTTATCCAGTTGGGGATAGAACAGCCGTTCGATATCTTCGGGCGTAATGCGGGCGACGGCCTCTTCTTTGGTCAGGAGTTTTTCTTTGACCATATCGGCGGCAATCTTGAAGACGGCGGCGGCGGTACGTTTTCCGGTGCGGCACTGGAGCATATACAGTTTTTCTTCCTGGACGGTGAATTCCAGGTCCTGCATGTCCTTGTAATGTTTTTCCAGCTGCAGACGCACCTGGCAGAGCTGTTTGTACGCTTTGGGCAGCAGTTTGCCCAGTTCCGACAGTTTGAGCGGGGTGCGGATGCCGGCGACGACGTCTTCGCCCTGGGCGTTGATCAGGCAGTCGCCGTAGAACACATTTTCGCCGGTATTGGGGTCGCGGGTAAAGCAGACGCCGGTGCCGCTGTCGTCGCCCATATTGCCGAAGACCATCGTCTGGACATTGACGGCGGTGCCTTTGAGGTCGGTGATTTTTTCGACGCGTCGGTAGGTGACGGCCTTGTCGGCCTGCCAGCTGCCGAAGACGGCGCCGATGGCGCCCCAGAGCTGCTCATACGGGTCCTGCGGGAACGGCTGTCCCTGCATGTTGTCTGAATAGAACTTCTTGAATTGGGCGCAGAGGTCTTTGAGTGCATTTGCGCTCAGCTCCGGGTCGGTCTTGACGCCGGCTTTCTGTTTGGCGTGGTGCAGCATTTCTTCCATCGGCTCTTTGGAAAGCCCCATCGCCGTGGTGCTGTACATCTGGATAAACCGCCGGTACGCATCATAGGCGAAGCGGGGGTTGTTGGTCTTTTGGGCCAGCCCCTCGACGGCCAGGTCATTGAGACCGAGGTTCAGGATAGTTTCCATCATCCCCGGCATCGAGCGTGCCGCGCCGGAGCGTACCGACACCAGCAGCGGGTCCTTGACGTCGCCGAACCGCTTGCCCATCGCCTTTTCGACCTTGGCCATATTCTCACGCACCTGGCTTTTGAGGTCCGCCGACAGCTTCCTGCCGCACCTGTAGTAGTCCTCGCAATTAGGGATGGAAATGGTAAAACCGGGCGGTACCGGCAGTCCGGCGGCGGTCATATCCGCCAGGCCGGCGCCCTTGCCGCCCAGAATCATCTTGCGTTCACTTTCCGTTTTCGCCACCGTCATCCCTTCGGCTTTTCCGCTGCCGAAGAAAAACACGGTCTTGGCCGTCTTGGCCGCTGCCGCCTTTTTGGCCGCAGGCTTTGCTTTCGCCATGGTATTGTCTCCTATAAAAACTGTTTAGTATATGCCATCAAGTCCCCGACCACCGGGGAGGATTAAGAAATCCAGTGTTGCAGGTAAGTTCAAAGAGAGCAAGAGTATAGTCAGCATGCCGGCGGCTGTCAACCATTAAAAATGGGTATTCCAATGGGTTTGTTTTGAAAATCATATCAAATACCAAAAAGCAAAATTGTGGAATGCCTTCGGCATACTGAGTTAAACTATAAGCAGTTCTTATCTTATTATTACATTGGGTTCGTTTTGCGGAAAAGAGCAACCACAGTCCTTCGGCAGGATCAGGATAAAATTTCACCGATTTTCACAGATTTAAGATAGGAATTAAAGTTTTTTTTGCCTCAGAGGGCACAGAGTAAGATGAGGTGAGGATATTTGGTTTGTTTTGTGAAAGTGCTTTTTGTGGCAGAAAATGAGGATATTGGGTTCGTTTTTTATTTTTAGCATCCAGTCTCCAGGCAGAAAATGGGTTTGTTTTGTCGAAAACTATGTGTATAGGTATATAAATATATGGGCATACAGGGAAAGAACACAAGGACACAAGATTAAGAGAGAGATTCTTCGGCGAAGCCTCAGAATGACCGGCGGGTTCCAGAGGTGTTTTGGCTCCTTTCTGATGGGTCTGGAAAGCCCATTTTTCTGGGGACGTATTATACCATAATCTGGCTGGAAAGTCCAGCCGGAAATTGAGACTGTAGAAGAATTGATAATTGCGAAATTCAGGAGGGGATTTTTGATGCGAAAGACGCAAGAGGAGCGTTTTTTTGGCGGGATTAACGGGATAGACAGGATTTCAAACCACAAAGAGGCGAAGAGGCACGGAGATTGAGAAGAACGAGATTTCCTGTTTTTTTGAGGGGAATTTGTTTGTTCGTGCCGGACAAGGGGAGTATAATTCGGGGGAAGTTATGGAGAAGTTTTAAGTTTTTAGTTTTAAGTTCCGAGTTCGGAAAAGACGGGATTTTTTTACCATGAAGCACAGGAAGAAAAAAAAGAATGGAGAATTTAGAATAGTGAGTTGAGAATTTGGAAAACAGGGAGTTTTGTTTTATCACAGAAAGGACAGAGATGGCTATTCCTAATTATCAACAATGTATGCTTCCGTTAATGAAATTTTATGAGGATGGACAAGAGCATTCTTTTCGGGATACAATCGAGGCTCTTGCCAAGGATTTCAATCTAACAGAGGAGGAAAGAAAAGAAATGCTGCCGTCCGGTCAGCAGGAAATCTTTGATAATCGTGTAGGGTGGGCAAGAACCTATTTGAAAAAAGCAGGCCTCATTACCGCTACGCGGCGAGGATATAATAAAATCACTCCACGCGGACTTGCGGCAGTTAAGCAAAACCCGGAAACAATCAATGTGGCATTTCTTTCTCAATTCCAGGAGTTCAAGGATTTTCGTTTAATTCGACGTGATAGCAAAGAAGAAATCATCGAGACAGAAACAAACGATAAAACCCCCGAAGAATTGCTGGAGACGGCATATCAAAAAATCCGCGGAGATCTCGCGGATGAATTGCTGCGCCGAATCAAATCCTGTTCGCCTAATTTTTTTGAACGCCTTGTTGTTGAACTTATTGTTAAGATGGGCTATGGCGGCACACGGCAAGATGCCGGCAGGGCTATTGGGAGGTCAGGAGACGGAGGGATTGATGGGATTATTAAAGAGGACAAGTTAGGTCTTGATGCGATATATATTCAGGCTAAGCGATGGGAGAATACCGTTGGCAGACCAGAGATACAAAAATTCGTTGGTGCATTAACCGGTCAGCGCGCGAAAAAAGGACTTTTCATCACAACCTCTGATTTTACTCGCGATGCAGAAGATTATGTTTCTCGAATTGATACCAAGATAGTTTTAATTGGCGGGGAGACACTTGCGCAATTAATGATCGACCACAATGTTGGCGTTTCTGCGATCACGGCTTATGAACTCAAGAAAATTGATTCCGATTATTTCACGGAGGAATGATTTTATTGAAGAGAGCGGTCAGTTATTGGTGTGATTGGAGATGCTAAGACGGGTCGGGGGAAATTAAAACTTAAAGAGCAAAAATTGAAGATGCGAGATGGTTGATGTTATGCTGCCCTTACAGGGCGGGGGAAATTTGTTGTGTTTTTTTACCCAGTCTGTTAGGCTGGGCCGTGTTATAATCGCCCTTCGGGCCGAGAGAATCGGAGTTGTTAGACCTATCGGACAAGTTGGGCGGTTCGGACACGCGGCCATTCAGCAAAAAACACCTGAAAACAAGAAATAGACCCCCGTCGATCCAATCAAGGCGTTGGCCGTAAAAAGCCAGCACCTTTTTTGATGCACCAAATTTCTTGAAATAGGCCGTCAAGGCTGTAAGTGTCTGTAAATAAAAAAGATATCTTAATTTCTTTTGTTCCCATATTTAGACAGGCAAGGTCTTGTTTATTTTTTAAAAAAAGGGTTGCATTTCAGATGATGGTTACTATAATGAGGTGTTTTCCAAATAGAAAAGTAATGGAGATAGACGATTATGAAAAAAGAGATTCATCCGGCGTATCAGCCTGTCAAGGTTCGTTGCGGCTGTGGCAATACCTTTGAGACCCAGAGTACGTCCAAAGAGATTCACGCGGAAATTTGCTCGATGTGCCACCCGTTCTATACGGGCAAGCAGAAGTTCGTTGATACCGCCGGCCGTATTGAGCGGTTCAACAAGAAATTCGGCGGCGATTATTTCAAGAAAAAAGACGACACGAAAAAGAAATAGCGACTCTTTCGGTACACCCATTGCGCTGTTGGTCTGAATTAACAGATTCAGTATTGGCAGCGTAATTTTTTTTGTCTCAGGCGGACCTGCAATGAAAACACAAGCCAATCAAGCGATGATTGCCAAATTGGAACAACTCAGCAGTCGATTCGATGAAATCGGGATGCAAATGCAGCAGACCGAGATTGTATCGAATCCTGCCAAGCTGATTCCGCTTGCCAAAGAACAGGGCAAGCTGCGTCCGATGGTCGAGAAATTCCGCCGGTATCTGTCGCTGTGCGGGCAGATGGCCGAGGCCGAACAGATGGCCGCCGACCCGCAGATCGATGCGGAAATGCGGGAGATGGCGCGGCAGGAAGTTGCTGAACTGGGACCCCAATCTGATGCGCTGCTGGACGAAATCAAGGAAACGCTCGTGATGAGCGACGATGCGGCGATTGATTCGGTGATTATGGAGCTGCGTCCCGGCACCGGCGGCGAGGAAGCGTCGCTGTTTGTCAAAGACCTCTATAATATGTACACTCGCTATGCCGACAAGATGGGCTGGAAGATTGAAGTGCTGGATATGTCAGCGATGGATATGGGCGGGTTCCGTGAAGTGATTTTGAATATCAAGGGCGCCGGCGTCTGGTCGGCGCTGGGGTATGAAGGCGGCGGTCATCGCGTCCAGCGCGTTCCCGAAACCGAGGCGCAGGGGCGCATTCATACATCAGCGGCGACGGTGGCGGTGCTGCCCGAACCAGAAGAAGTCGATGTAGATATCAAGCCCGAGGATGTTCGCGAAAATGTCAGTTGCGCCGGCGGGCCCGGCGGGCAAAATGTCAATAAGGTCGCAACCGCCATCCGGCTGGAACACCTGCCGACCGGCATTGTCGTCAGTATGCGCGATGAGCGCAGTCAGCATAAGAACCGCGCCAAGGCGTGGCGGATTCTTCGCAGCCGCGTTTATGAATATTATCACACCCGCGCCGCCGCCCAGCGCGATCAGCAGCGAAAAACGATGATCGGTTCCGGCGACCGCTCACAGCGGATACGCACCTACAACTTTCCACAGAACCGGCTGACCGATCACCGCATCAATCTATCGCTGTACAGCTTAGACCGGATATTGGTGGGCGAAATGGATGAATTGATTCAGTCGCTCAAGGATTTTGACAAGCAGCAGCGGCTGGAAAACTTGGTATTGTAGGCGACATTGACCTTTCCAATCTTTTGCTTGAAATTAAACGACGTTTAGAGTAAAATTGCTCAATGTGTTGAGTAAAATCATAAGTCTCTTTAATAAAATAAGTTATGAAGCAATATAGGCGATCTGTTTTTGATATTTTGTTCCGCAGGATGCAGGAATCCCGGCAGTTTATCCAAATTCTTGCCGGCCCTCGGCAAGTTGGAAAAACCACTCTGGTTCAGCAGCTCCAGCAGGAACTCGGCTCCAATTGCCTGTATGTTTCGGCGGACGAACCCACTTTGCGAGACACAAGCTGGCTGATTCAACAGTGGGACTTGGCGCGTCTGAAGGCAGCCGGTTTATCCAAGACTGCCGTTTTGATCATTGACGAGATTCAAAAAATTCCGGCCTGGTCAGAAACCGTCAAATACCTCTGGGATCAAGACAAGCGCAACGCTCTTTGCCTGAAAATTGTTCTTTTAGGTTCTTCTCCATTGTTAATGCAGCGAGGTCTGACGGAAAGTCTTGCCGGCCGGTTTGAACTGCTGCCAATGACCCATTGGTCATATCGTGAAATGGCGGACTGTTTCGGCTATACCGTTGAGGACTATATTTTTTACGGTGGTTATCCCGGGGCGGCAGCCTTGCGAAATGATTTTTTGCGCTGGTCAGCTTATATTCGCGACTCTCTGATTGAAACAACAGTTTCCAGGGATATTCTGCTTCTGGCCAGGGTGGATAAACCAGCCCTTCTCAGGCGATTGTTTCTTTTGGGCTGTGAATACTCCGGACAGATTATTTCATTTCAGAAAATGGTCGGCCAGCTTCAGGATGCCGGAAATACCACAACACTTGCACATTATCTTGAATTGTTAGCCGGAGCAGGGTTATTGGCCGGACTTGGCAAATATGCCGGACAAAAAATACGACGCAAGGCGTCCAGCCCGAAACTTATAGCATTGAATACCGGACTGATCAGCGCTCTGTCTGCTGTATCTCTCGACGCGGCTCAACAAAATCATTCGCTCTGGGGACGATTGGTAGAATCGGCGGTTGGGGCGCATCTGATTAATACCGCCCACAGCAGCCAGGTTGAAGTTTGCTATTGGAACGAAAGCAGCAAAGAAGTCGATTTTGTCCTGGCCAAGGCCGGGCGGCTGACTGCAATTGAAGTCAAAGGACAATCAAAACCCGTTTCAGTTTCAGGAATGGATGCTTTCTGCAGCCATTTTTCTGTTTCCCGTCGGCTGCTGATTGGCGGACAGGGAATCCGCATGGAAGAATTTCTCAGCAAGCCAGCCGGATATTGGGTTGAATAAGCCGATGCAAACAGCAGGATACTTTTTATGATAATTCTCGTTACCGGCATGGTTGGCATCGACAAGAAGACCTATCTTCAAGAGGTCGTTTCGCTGGCGTCTGCTCGCGGCAAGGATATTCTGCTGTGCAACATCGGCGACCGGATGTATGCCGAAGCGCCGGATATCGCCGCCGGGCGGATTCTGGATATCTCGCTGGGACGGCTGCATTCGCTCCGCCGCAGCGTGCTGAAAGATATCATCGCCAAAATCAACGACCACGAGCATCTGATTGTTAATACCCACGCAACCTTTCGCTGGCGGCATGGACTGTTCCCGGCATTTGATTTTTATCAGATTCGCCAACTCAATCCAGACTTGTTTATCTGCATGGTTGACAGCATTGAGCCGCTGCATGTGCGGCTGACCAGTGAACACCATATTCGCCATTCGCTCAAAGATTTGATGGTCTGGCGGGAGGAAGAAGCGCTGGCGACTGAAATGATGCAGAAGGGAGTCAATGAAAACGCCCCGTATTACTCCCTTGCCCGTGGGGCCGGCAAAGGCACGGTGGAGACCTTTTACCGGCTGGCATTTGAACCGCAGCGCAAGAAAGCCTATTTGAGTTTTCCAATGACGCACGTGGCCGGCCTGCCGCAGGTGTTGGGGCAGATTGACGAGTTCCGCAAGGCAATCCACACGCTGTTTACCTGCTTTGACCCGGCAGACCTGGAAGAGGCGTATCTGCCCTATTGGGCTGAACAGGCGGCCAAAGAGGGCAAAAAAGGCGTTGAGCTGGAAGTGCTTGGCAAAAAGTTCTGCCTGGAAGTCAGCGAAATCCGCCAAATCCAGCGCGATATCAACAGTCAGATTTACGCTCGCGATTTTGCCCTCATTGACCAGGCGGATATGATTATCAGTTTCATTCCGGCACTGGCCGACGGCAGACCTGCGATTTCCAGCGGCGTCGAACGTGAACTGCAGCACGCCCACGAGGCGGCTAAAGAAGTCTATATTATCTGGCAGCCCGCCACGCCGCCCAGTGTTTTTATCACCCAGACGGCGACCCGCGTCTTTGCCGACATACAGGAAGCATTACTCTTTTTTTCGAGCAGGGAAAACGGAAAATGATTGCCTTGACGCCGCGCCAATTTGCCCAGTATTTTGATCATACGCTGCTGAATCCGATTGCGACCGAACAGCAGATTCGAGACCTATGTCAAGAAGCGGTGCAGTATGGTTTTTACAGTGTCTGCATTCAGCCGCGCTGGGTAGATTTGGCGGCAGGGATTCTGCGCGGCAGCGGCGTGAAGGTCTGTACCGTCGTCGGTTTTCCGCTGGGAGCCAATACCGCACGCATCAAGGCTGCCGAAGCCGATGTGGCGATTATGGCCGGCGTCGATGAGATTGATATGGTTGCCGACCTGTCGGCGGTCGCCGCGATGGACAGGTCTTATCTGCTTCATGATATCCGCAGCGTTTTCAAAATATGCCGCTCTGTGCGTCCCGGTGTCCTGCTCAAGGTGATTATCGAATCGGCCGCGATGACCGATACGCAAATTGTTTTTGCCTGCCAGACCGCTCAGGAAGCCGGCGCGGAGTTTGTCAAAACCAGTACCGGTTTTCATCCTGCCGGCGGAGCCAAAGTTGAGCATGTTCGTTTGATGGCACAGGCCAGCCCGCGATGCAAAGTCAAAGCCTCCGGCGGCATCAAAACCCTCGCCGATGCATTGGCGATGATTGAATCCGGCGCCAGCCGCATCGGCGCCAGCGCCTCGACGGCCATCTGCGACGAATTTGCCGCCGCACAAGACGCCCAATGACAACTGCCTGCACAGTCCATTACAAACTCTGGCCGCAGCCAATAGACCCTGCTGCTGTGACGCAAGTGATTGCCCAACAGTACCGGCCGGCCATTCTCGGCGGCAATCCCTCCGTTGAACGATACAGCCTGTTTGCCGCCGAACCAACCGATTATCTGGCGGTTTCGTCCAGTCAGCCTGACCCGCTGGGGATTGTTTGCAGGACATTGCAAAGATATTGGCTGAATCAAACAGTCAACAGGCCGGATTCCTGCCTGCCGATGCCCGGGTGGATTGGGTATTTGTCTTATGATCTTGCCCGGCACATCGAACGGCTACCAAATCTGGCAAAAGACGATATCCCGATGCCGCTGGTTTATCTTGCGTTTTATCCGACGGTTATTGTCTATGACCATCATCAAAAGCAAGCCTGGCTTGCTGCCGCATCCATTGAGGGGGAAAATGATTCCGCCGAGCAGTTTTTTGCCAAAATGGAAGACTGGCTGCGGCGTGCACAATCGATACCCGCCAAATCCACACCCGATACGCCGGATATGAATGGCGGTGCGATGAAGATCGATTCGACACTGAACAAGCAGCAGTATTTTAATGCGCTGGACCGCATCCATCGCCATATCATCGACGGCGATGTCTATCAAATCAATTTTTCGCTGCGCTGGCAATGTCCTTACAACGCTGACCCTGCAGATTTATTTTTGTGGCAAAATACCCACAATCCCAGTCCGTATGCAGCCTATGTGAAAACGGCTGATTGGGTGATTGTCAGCGCATCACCGGAATTGTTTTTGCGAATCGACGGGCAAACCATCCTGACACGCCCCATCAAAGGCACGCGCCGGCGGCAGTCCGGCCCGCAGGATATTGCCGCTCAGGAATTTAACCGCCGGCAATATGAGCAATTGCTGCACAGCCAAAAAGACGCTGCCGAACTGATGATGATAACCGACCTGGAGCGCAATGACCTGGCAAAAGTCTGCGTTGCCGGTTCGCGATATGTCAAAGTCGAACGCACGCTTTCAGCCTTTCCGACGGTCTTTCACGCTTTCAGCGAAATTGAGGGCAGGCTGCCGCATCCCTGCGATGCCGAGTTGTTTATCGATATCCTGCGAGCCGTCTTTCCCGGCGGCTCGATTACCGGCGCTCCGAAAATCAGGGCAATGGAAATCATCGAGCAGCTTGAACCGACGCGGCGCGGCGTTTATACCGGCTGTATTGGTCATATTGGATTGGACTTTGCTGCGACGCTCAATATTGCCATCCGTACCATTGTGATATGCGGCAAGACGGCGTACATTCAGACCGGCGGCGGCATTGTCGCCGATTCCGACCCGGCGGAGGAATGGCGGGAAACGCAAATCAAGGCCGACGCTTTGCTGTCCGGCGTCAACGCGGTGCAGCAATCCAGCCGGTCATTTGTGTAGCGGTGTATCCGGTTCCAGATGTACCAGCACATCCACAACCCCCGTCATGGATTGGGTGATTTCCGCCTGAATCTTGTGGCTTAAAGCGTGCGAATCGCGCATCATCATCTTTTCATCCACCTGCACGTGCAGATCCAAATGAATGTCATCGAGCCGGCCGCGCGTGCGAATTTTGTGGCAGTTCTTTACGCCCGGAATGCCGCATACGATTTGTTTGATTTGGCTGGTGTCGCCGATGGCGATGCCGTCGCACAGAATCCCCGACTCCTGACGAATAATGACAAACGCTGAATGAGCGATAAATCCTGAGATGAGCAGCGTAATCAGCGGGTCTAAAATAGGAAATCCGATTTTAACACCGATTAGTGCCCCGATGACCGACAGCGAGGTGAAGATATCTGTCCGTGTGTGCATCGAATCGACCAGCAGGATATCGCTTTGCAACTGCTTGCCGCGGCGGTATTCATAGAGCATTACAATCACATTGACTGCCAGCGTCACCAGCATTACCGCGAAACTGACGGCATCGACCTGCGGCGATACTGGACGAAACAGACGGACGACACCCCCTTTGGCGAGGTTGAACGCTACCATCAGCAGCATTGCAGCGATGCCCATCGCAAACAGCGTTTCATATTTTTTGTGTCCGTAGGGGTGGTCTTCATCCTTGGGCTGGGAGCAGTAGTAAATCCCAATCAGACCAATCAGATTGGACACGCCGTCCGACAGCGAGTGAAATCCATCGGCGGTCATACTGGATGAATGGCTGAGCAGACCATAGATAATCTTGGCCGCCGCTACGCCCCAATTCAGCAGCAAAACAACCCACAAAACCCGCTGGATAGCCCCAAAATGTTTTTTTGTGTCATCCATAGATATTTCGTTTAACGGCAATCACTGCAACGGCATATGCTTGTTCACACACAACAATCCTATGGTTCTCTGGTTTGCTCGAAGTGCGACATAAATTCATCGTCATTTCGTTCTGGGAAGTCGCCTCGAAAATGCACGCCGCGGGATTCGGTTCGGATTGCTGCCGCCTGTGCCATCAGCAGGGCGACGGTCAGCATATTCTGTGTTTCCCAGCCGAACGGCGTTTCAAAGACCTTATCCATGACATACCGCTGCCAGAAACGGATAATTTCCTGCGCTTCCTCCAATGGTTTTGCCTGGCGGGTGATGCCGACATTGCGCCACATTAAGGCGCGCAGCGAATTGCGTACATCATCCGTATCCAAGCGGCTGCGGTCGGACGGCGGGATATCGATATGGATTTTGCGAAATTCGGGCCCTGCCATCTTGGCCATCCATGCGACGGCGGATTGTCCGGCGATTTTGCCGAAAACCAGCCCTTCCAGCAGCGAATTGCTGCCCAGCCGATTGGCTCCGTGCAGGCCGGTTGAGGCCGCTTCGCCGCAGGCAAACAAGCCCGGCACATTGGTACGGCTTTCCAGGTCGGTCTTGACCCCGCCGACCATATAATGGGCGCTGGGGCGCACGGGAATCATATCGGTCTTGATGTCGATATCGAAACTGTCGCAGATTTCGCTGATCAGCGGAAAGCGTTTGGAAAAGTGGGCCTTGTCAAAATGGCGGATATCCAGATAGACATGCGTGGATTTGGTCTTGAGCATACAATCCAGAATTGCCCGGCTGACGACATCCCGCGGGGCCAGTTCGCCGGCGGGATTTGCCTTTTTCATAAACGCCTTGCCGTCGCAATCGCGTAAAATCGCGCCCTCGCCCCGCAGCGCCTCGGTAATCAGCGCCCGCGATGCACCGGCGATATAGAGCGTCGTCGGGTGAAACTGCATCATTTCCATATCCCGCAGCGTCGCGCCGGCACGATATGCCATTGCCAGGCCGTCGGCGGTCGCGCATTCGGGGTTGGTCGTCTCCCGGTACAGTCTGCCGGCGCCGCCGGTTGCCAGGATGGTTGCCGCCGCCCAGATAATCTCCAGTCCGCCCCCAGGACGATATCCTACGACGCCCAGACAGCGGCCATCCGAGCAGGTCAGCAAGTCGATGGAGAAAAATTGTTCAATGATGTTGATGTTTTTCTGTTCACGGACTTTGCGAATCAATGCCTCGGCGATGCCGCGTCCGGTCGAATCGCCGTGGGCGTGAGCGATGCGGGGGTGGCTGTGGCCGCCTTCGAGAGTAACATCGATGTGTCCATCCATCCGGTCGAACTCCGTCCCCCATAAATCAAGCTGGTGTATCAACGCGGGGCCTTCTTTGATGACCCGCTCGACAACGGTCGGGTCGCACAGTCCGCAGCCGGCGGCCAGCGTATCCTGAATGTGCGACTCAAAGCTGTCTTCGATCGCCAGTACGGATGCGATACCGCCCTGGGCGTTCCAGGTATTGCTGTCGGTCAGAAGCCCCTTGCAAACCAGTGTAACATCGCATTGTTCGGCTGCCTCCAGCGCAGCACGCAGGCCAGCCACGCCGCCGCCGATAACCAGACAATCCGTGAATAACTGCTTGGTTGAGCCGGTGCTGATTGGTGTTAGATACCTACGAAAATCGACCTGTTTTGTCGGCATTTCTGTTCCTCAAAAGAGTTTAGACTCTGAATTATTATAGGCATTGCAAGTACAATAAGCAAACGGCTTTTGCGGAAAGCGATAAATTAAAGATGGAACACACATCTATTTGAAATTTTTTTCATGCCGTAACACTATTTTTTTGCGTGGTTTAGGCACATTTTTTCGTAGAAAGCGACTGATAAAACAAAAAAAACTTGACAAAACGGTTTTTTTTTGTATCATTACAGACTGTAAAGACAGTGTGGAAAATTGTGGAGAGAGGGTTGGGAAAGCCAAGTCAAGACAACCCCACCTATGACTCCGTGAGATGCGAGTAGTTTATTTGCTCATTACTGAGCAGGGAGAGGAAAGATGAAGAAGAGTGTAGTGTTATTGGCATTGATGGTGGCAGCTTCGCCGGTTTTGGCGGGGGTCGTTACGCTGAATGCGACGGCGCCGTTGCCGCAAAATCAAGGCGACACGGTGATGGATGCGCGGTATCGTGTGTCGGGAAATAACTGGGACCAGATGATTGCGACCAGTTCCAATGTTACGTACAGCACCATCGTGCAAACCGTAAATTTAGGGAATGCCTCGGCGCTGAACAATGTCGAGTGGGATTGGTCGATGGCTTATACCGCCGGTAGCGGCTATGTGTTCACCTTGAGCAAGCCTGGCACAACCAGTGTGGTGCAGTGGACTGCGCCCCATGTGTACCAGACAAACGACCCTGTCAGCCAATTGCGGGCTTTCAATGCGATTTATTTGTATTGTGTTGCATATACCTCTAACGGTCTTGAAACATCTAATTTTGATGTAACCGACTTGGCTTTCAATGGCGCCGGATTGACAAACAGCGGTTCTCTGGTGGAAATGCACGCGACTTTGCCCCCCGGCCAGTTGGTTGATCAATGGCTGATTGCAGACACGGATTTGTCGTTGACGAGTTGGACATTGACCGCCAAAGTTAAGGGTGGGTTCACGGGGACCCCCGATCACACTTTCGACGAGGAACTCAAGTTTGATATCAAAACCAAATGGGTTGTCCCCGAGCCGGCGACGATGGCGCTGCTGGGTCTGGGCGGATTGTTTCTTCGCCGCAAAAAATAACCCGCTCTTTGCTTTGCGAATTATTTTAAGGTAGGCTTGCCCGAAAAAAGGCTGGCTTTCTTTTTCTTGGCGCCCCGCTCAGTCGGATGCCGGACAGTGCAGCCGGTTTCAGGCTGAAAGCCAGGGGTTTATGAAAAGCGTCCCTTTTTGCAAAAATTATTTGCGGGAAGGGGCATGAACGATACGGATGATTTATTTTTTGTAACATCATAAAAATAAATGAGTTAAGGCTGACCACTGCTGCGTTGTGTCCTATAAAATCGGCGACAGGTGGGGGGGGGGGTGGCGTAAAAAAGCATGAAGATTTTTCTTGACAAATTTCAAGAAATGTCTTAGAATGCCATGCTGGATAGTTCGGAGGAAAGAAAAAGTAGCGAAATAAGGAATGAATGAGTGCTTTTTTTGGAGATGGGTCATGAGAAACTTTATACTGTTCGTCCTTGTGGTGGCTGGTGTTGTCCTTTCGACCACATCGTCAGCCGCCTTGGTTTTTAAAATCACCGCCGATCAAACAAACCTGACTGTTGGCGATACCACAATCTTGCATGTGTGGGGTTGGGCTGATGACGCAAAAGCGCTCGGTACGAATGGGCTGGTGGACTGGCAATTAAACCTGATAGTCGATACTGGCGGCATCGTGGAAATCACCAAAGACATCAACACAAATGGCGATATTACGATCCTTGCCCCGACCCCGCTTAGCACCATTTCTCCCAATTGGTCCTATAGCTCCGTCAATTCCGGCAAAAGCGGTCAGGTCAGCAGTGTCAACGCCTTGCGTAATCCAGATACATCTTCAACAACGGGTGTGGGAGGCTACACGGAATTGTTCAATTTCAAAGTTGAAGCCCTCGGCGAAGGCATCGTTACCTATGGGATGACGAGTATGCTGGGTGATCTGGTCGATTTTACGGCGTATAGTTCCGGTAATGGCACAGCAGTATTTAATACTGCAGGTTCGGACAATGTATTGACCGTCGTGCCTGAGCCGGCCACCTTAGTGCTTTTAGTCGGTTTTGGAGTCGCGGGAATTCTGACTCGGCGCAAAAAATAGCACACCTTTGAATTCCGCGTCTGTTGAGGGTACAAAGCCGTGATTGAAAACGCGGTTTGTGGAATAAGGTAGTGAAGCCTGTTCCAAAAAATGGAGTTGAGGTTTTGAGGAGATGGTACCAAAATGAGAACGCGAGGAGAGGTGAGTAATTGGGGGGTTGGGAGACTCTGCAAAGAGTGTTTCGGTCTTTTCGTATTCCTGTTTGCTCTGTTATCATTTCAGGCGGCGGCGCAGATAGGGCCGGGCGATGTCCTGATTCTGGTCAACGCCAACAGTCCTACCAGCCGGTATATCGCCAAAATGTATCGGCAATACTACCCGGCCATTCAAAATAACCAGGTACTTGAATTAAGCGGGCTGGCCGATTGCAGCGGGCCGCAAAGTACCGCGGCAGACGAAATCATCACGCGAAGTCAATATGATACCCTGATTGCCCAGCCGCTTCGCAGCTATTTGCTGGCTAACAACCTGGCGACCACCATCAAAGTCATCATCACCACCGCAGGAATGCCCTACCGCATTGAAGATATGACATATCCCAATGTGATTTATCCGGCAGGCTCAAACTATACAGATGTTTGCACTTATCTTGGAGACATTGAAGCCGCGTCGGTTGAATCAGAATTGACCTGTCTTTGGCACAGTGATTATGGGGTTGCTCCCTTTGGCATTAAGAATAGAATGGTCAATCCTTATCAGGGATATCGCCAGAGCAGCGTAAGTCTGTTTGCTCGTGTATCGCCTGACAGCAAACCAATGAATTGGGAAGTGGCTGTTAACCCTTCCGGAATACCGCCGAAAATGGAAGGCTACCCGGGTATTCGAGAATTTCCAACCATCAACTATGGAACGATTAACCGTGCTTTTCATGCAGGGGATATCTATTTGACCTGCCGCTTAGATGGCCCAAAAGTTCAGGGGGCAACTGCGGTGTTTGCCGTTCGCAAAATGCTGGAACGGGCCAAGCGCGTTTCCAATCCTGCCAAAGGCGTCAACCCTGCTCAGGCAGTTGTGGTACTTGACGACGCCCCCAGCAAAACGACAGATCGAAACCGGGTTTACAACCTGGATAAATCGGTCAATTATGTCGTGTATGACCCAGCAAAGAATCAGCCTCCGGATGTGTGCGGCATCCTGACCAAGGATGATTATACCGCCTGCTATACCGCTCTAACCAATGGCACAATTGTCCCGGATGGAATCAGTGCGGCTCTGGCGGGCAATGCCCATGGACTGTGTGTGTTGTTCGATCAGCGGGCGGCCATTCGCACGAGTCAGCCGGATTTAGAGGCGCTTTCGAGTAATCCCGATCTCGGGCGACAGGGGGCGCAGGGGTTGTTGGCACTGGCTTGTTATGGGATGTATAACGGAGACGAAACCATTACCAAACAATATCTTCTCACAGGGGGTCCCAACGGGGGACCGCTGTATCAATGTGTCAATGGCGCCGTCTTTACGTCAATTGAAAGCTTTAATGCCGTAACGTTGTTCTCGGATGCGGTAACAACGCATGCCAAGATTGTTGATTTTATTGATATTGGCGGCACAGGGGCGATCGGGCATGTGTTTGAGCCGATGTCTGATGCGGTGATTGACAATCTTTTCTTCTTGTATAATCTTTTTGCTGATGAGGATGGGGATGGATATGCGGACATGTCGTTCGTTGAGGCGGCTTTTACCGGCATCCCTTATCTGAGTTGGGCCGAAGTGGTGGTCGGAGATCCATTGATGAGAATCGCATACGGTTCCGGTGAATCTTCGGCATGGTTTCCTAAGGCGGGAGATTGCAACACGGACGACACGGTTAATGTTCGAGATGTAAGGGTCTATTCTAATTCGGTCGGGGGTGAACTGAATAGTTCGGACCCGGTACTTTCCCAGATTTATAACGATTCAGCCGATCTCAATTGTGATGGGGCGATCAATGTCAGAGATTTGAGAATACTGCAAAATAATTTGTACTGACTGATTGGCACTCAAAAGGACTGACCAAATTAGATGTAACTTGTTTTTTTATAATAGGTTAATCTTTTTATGAAACGAAAACAAAACAGTTTTGCCAGAGAAAAAAATAGATTATTTAAATTTTTTTGTTGACATTACGGGCTTATTGTGCTATGTGTGACAACAGTAGCCTATTTATGGGACTGATAGGCGTGAGGAAAGAGAACAAAGGACTCTGTGAGGATGGAAAGATGAAAGAGAAAAGAAGTATCTGCCGAGGTTTGGTTTTGGCTCTTTTTATTCTGAGTGGGGCCGCTACCCATGGGGCGGTTGTGTACACACGTTTAATTAACACCTCTTATGCGATGACCAAGTGGTATGATTACCAGAGCGGTACAGGTGGGAAGATTAACTTCAACAATACCCAAATTACCACTGCAAAAACGCTCTATACTTTTGACGATGTTTACACCTTGACGATGTCCGGCACCTTAACCTTTAATCCCCTTCTTGCACAAGATTTCAGTGGCGGCGGATTTGCAAACGGATATTTTGAAGGGGCGGCGTTGGTTACATTTAATGGTGGTCTCAGGAGCGGAAGCACCTATCTTTATGGCGGTACAGGTGCCGCTGCCAAACAGATATTTCAGGCGATCATGGTGCCTGTATATGAAGACAGCCAAAATCCATCACTGCAGCGATGGGCGCTGCAGGAAGATACCCAGGCGGCGGGCAATTTCAACAAGACTCTTCTTTTGAGTATGGTTGACGGCAGTGAAGGGCTGGCCTCCGGCATTACCCTGACTACCGGCGATATACTGAAGATGGCAAGTCCTAAGATGGATTTATTTCTCAAATCCGCCGATGTTTCTAATTTCTACACCGACATGGGGCCGTATGCTCAGGCTTCTACCGTTAATATCACAGGATTGCTTCCTGAGCCGGCCACAATTCTGATGCTCGGTCTGGGAGTTTTGTGTTTAGGAAAAAAGAAGTGTTGATCGTATGATTATCGGTAATCATGCGAGTATAATAAACGAGGAAAAAGAACGCGATGAATTTTTTGGAGAGAGGATTATGAGACTTACAGTGATTGTGGCATTAGTGTTGGGTTTGGTTTCAGCAGCGCCGGCGGATATGATTGAGAAGGTTCAGGTTAAACAGACGTATGGGGCTACCGCGCAGTATCAGTATGTAAATGGAAATGGCGATCTCGAATGGTCGGGAGGGGCGGGCGGTTACATCTACACAGATGCTGGCACGTATATCAATTTTGACGGCGCCGTGATCGACGCTGATTTTGACCTGTCCAGCGACGATTCCACCACCGGCGGTGTGGCCAAGGCGCGTTTCGATTTGGTAGGCTCCTGGACAGTTTCCCTTTACGATTACTTTAACGGGTTTACGGATGCAGTCGTGGTGATTACAGGCACGATGAATAGCGGTGGTGGTTTCGACGGTAAATACTGGGAAGCGGAAACTGGTTTTGAGCGGCTTGACGGCAAGGGATGGGTCACCATAAATAGTTTCTGGGCCAACTCGACATGGGTGGCGAGTGTGCCTGGTTTGGATGACATAGAATGGGATGAGGACTTTGTGGCCGGATTGGATTCGGATGTTACATTAGATTCTGGCACCGGCGACATTTCAAGTTACGGACAGGATTACACATCGAACAATGGTCTTACCGTGACGCTGTTCTCTAACCAGGGTCTGGTAGTTCCCGAGCCGGCGACGATGGCGCTGCTGGGCTTAGGCGCTCTGCTGTGCAGGAAATTTAAGAAAGCATAATTACGAACGATTTTACGAGGTCGGCTGCCGAATCACGAAACGATTTTTGGCGGCCGGCCTTTTTTTATTCAACAACGATAATCATAAGGCACATGAGGAGAACGCGTAGATGAGAACGACCTTGTTTATTTTTTGTGTCAGTCTGTCTCTTTTTTCAGCATCAAGCTCAGCAGGGCTGGTAACCTTGAATCTGGGAACCACCACTACAAACCCATCCTTGGGATTATCCGAGTCCGTCCAGTATCTCATTGGCAGTACCGGAGATATCACAATAGGCACGGCATACGCCAGTTGGAGAGCATTGCCGGCCGGCAGCACTATCGGAAAAACGGTTGCCGGCGACTTTACGCTCGGACTGGCGACGTATAAGCACATTACCACATCCACCGGTGCGGGAACCACTGCAGGTACGATGACTTCCAACAGCCTTGGTATAGGCGTGCAGAATAACCCCGCCGGCGATTATATCGGCAATGCCAGCGGCAATACAGAGGCACTTATCGTTTCATTGGACACCCTGAATCTGCATTCCGATTATACCTTAAAACTGATTTCCGTTACGCTCAACGCCGGCACGAATTCAAAAACCAACCAAAATGGCAGAGTCGTCAGCCGTCTGGCCGGAAATGCTGTTACGCCAATTATCCCCTGGGGAACCAGCTCACTGCTGACCATCGACGCCTCGGCGTTGAATATCGTCCTGGGCGGCGGCAAGGCGGCCACGCAGCTTGCGTCAATCTATGAGCCCGCCACCGGCGCGACCGGCTGGAAAGTGGACAACCTTGTATTCGATATTACTATCCCCGAGCCGGCGACGATGTCGATTCTGGGTTTGGGTGAGGTGGTCTTGCTGCGGAAACGAAAATAAATTTTTTTGACTAAGCTTAAGAGGCCTTTTTATCTTCTGGAGCAGGAGGAAAGAGGCCTCTTTTTTTTGCGCAGAAAACCTGAAACCACAGATTACGCAGATTTCACAGATAATGTTCAAGAGGCTACAGAGGCGACCAGAGCTTTCCAATCGCATTGCCCCAGTCCGGCCAGCGTCATTGCCCCCAGCCGCAAGTCCTCAACGCTGGATTGCTCATCGTATCCGACTACGGCAAGGATTTTGGTTTTGCCGATGCGGGCGATAATGTCGGGCGCCGTCTCTTCGGCGATATCGGCGGTCGCCGCGTTGTAGCCGTTGATGATGACGCCGGCAAGCGGCAGGCCGGCCTTGCGTACTGCCTCAATCGTCAGCAGGGTGTGGTTAATCGTCCCCAGCCGCGGCCGGGCAACAATCACCGTTGGCAGTCCCATCTGTGCGGCGATATCCAGTATCGTCGTCTGCTCATCCATCGGCACCAGCGCTCCGCCGATGCCCTCGACCAGCATCACATCGTGATTTGCCGCCATATAGCGGTACATCGCCCACATTTGCTCGTAATCCAGCGGCTGTTTTTCAACCTCGGCACAGACAATCGGCGCCGCCGGCGTCTGATAGCAAATCGGGGCAATTGCCGTCAGCGGCTCATCGGTCTGGACGCACATCGCCAGAAATTCGGCGTCGCCGCTGATCAGTTCGGTCATTTCCCGCCGGCACCCCGTCGCCGCCGGCTTAAAGACGCCGACTTTGACGCCTTGTTCGCTCAGCAGCCGCCCAATCCCGCCGGTCATCAGCGTCTTGCCCACGCCGGTATCCGTCGCCGTGATAAACAGCCCTTGGGTTTTTGGTAAATCCATTTGGTTCCTGTTCCTATTGAGCCGCCGTAAAGCAGCATCTGCTTGTCCCGATTTTTAGATATTACAACGCAACAGCCTTAGATGCAACTGATTCTTTCTGTTCCGATTAACCCAATCGGGGGGCTTTACCGCTTTTAATCTTGCACGGGGGAGAAATTTTTATACAATGCGGCTTGGTAAATCTACCTTTTTATCTTTTACAGGAGACCGATGTATGCAGAACAAAATCTGTCAAGCGTGTGCGTTTTTTATTTGTCTTATCTCTCTGCCGGCCGTCGCCGATGTCAAACTGCCCGCGATTTTCGGCGACAATATGGTCTTGCAGCAGAAAGCCAGAGCGGCTGTCTGGGGATGGGCGGAACCGGGAGAGAAAATCATCGTCAAGGGTTCGTGGCAATTTTTTGGGGCGACCTGCCGTGCCGACAAGGATGGGCGATGGATGGTCAACATCAGCACGCCTGCCGCCGGCGGTCCGCATACGCTGACGATTCAAGGTAAAAACAAAATCACCGTCAACCAGATTTTGTCCGGCGAGGTCTGGGTCTGTTCGGGTCAATCCAATATGGAATGGGCGGTTAAGTCATTTGACAAAACCCAGCAGGAAATCGCCCAAGCGGATTATCCGAAAATCCGCCTATTTACCGTGCAAAAGGCGTTTGACGCAGCGCCGCAGCAGGAGTGCCAGGGGCAATGGCAAATGTGCGGTCCGGCGACTGTCGAATCATTCAGCGCTGCGGGCTATTTCTTCGGCCGCCAACTGCACCAAAAACTGAATGTTCCAATCGGTTTGATATGCACTTCCTGGGGCGGGACGCCCGCCGAGGCATGGGCCAGCCAAAAAAACCTACAGCCGCAGTTTCCCGAATTTTCGCCTATCATCGACGCTTTTGTAAAGCCTTCGGACAATTCAGAGAAGTGGACTCAATGCACGCCGACAGCCTTGTTCAATGGAATGGTGTCGCCGTTAATTCCTTTCCAGATTGCCGGCGTCATCTGGTATCAGGGCGAAAGCAATGTCGGCAGACACCATCAATACGCCAAACTTTTTCCAGCGATGATTACCGATTGGCGCAAGTGCTGGGGCATCGGGGATTTCCCATTCTACTATGTTCAGATTGCACCGTATGTTTATAATGACGGTCTGGCGAGCAGTTCTGCCCTATTGCGTGATGCTCAAACCAAAACACTTGCCGCGATACCCAACGTCGGGATGGCCTCGACGATTGATATTGGTATGGAAAAAGACATTCATCCGACCAACAAACAGGAAGTCGGCAGGCGGCTGTCCCTGCTGGCTCTGGCCAATCACTACGACCGCAAAGACCTTGTTTTCAGCGGCCCGATGTATAAGTCCATGAAAATTGAAGGCGGCAAAATCCGCATCTTGTTTGATTACGCCCAGGATGGCCTGGTTGCCAAAGGCGGCGACTTGACTGATTTTGTGATCGCCGGCTCGGATAGTAAGTTTGTCCCTGCCAAGGCCATCATTGAAAATAATACCGTTGTCGTTTCCAGCGAACGGGTCAAAGAGCCTGCCGTGGTGCGATTTGCCTGGACGAACTGGACGTGTCCCAATCTGTACAATAAGGCTGGCCTGCCTGCCAATCAGTTTGCCACCGACGGCGGCGGCAGCGTTGAGGACGCCCCGACAACGGCCGAGATGTACAAAGGTAAATAATGCTTGCGGCTATGCGGCTACTCGATGAGCCTTAAGGAAATAATCAAACAGTATGCTGTCAGGCTGGGTTTTGATTTGGTTGGGGTAACCACTGCCGAGCCAATCGACACAGGCCTGCAGCAGTTTTTTGCCGACTGGTTGGCCGGCGGAAATGCCGCGGGCATGGGCTATCTGCACCGCAATCAGGACAAGCGGTTTTGTCCGGCCAAATTGCTGGACAACGCCCAAAGCGTCATTTGCGTCGCGGTTAATTACACGCCGCCGCAAACCGCCCAGCCGGCTTGCGGCTGTCTTCGGGTCGCCAATTTCGCCCTGTATGAGGATTATCACGAGTTCATCCGCCGCCGGCTTTATCAGTTGGCGGATTTTATTGCCGTACAGCAGCCGAACATCCAATTCAAAGTCTGCGTGGATTCCGTCCCGCTGGCTGAACGGGCTCTGGCACATCGGGCGGGGCTGGGGTTTATCGGCAAGAACCGACTGCTGATTCATCCAACGCTGGGCGGCCAGCTTCTGCTGGGCGAGCTGCTCACGACATTGCCGCTGGAACCGGACAGTCCGCTGCAGGATAACCCCTGCGGTGATTGTCGGTGCTGCATCCAGGCCTGCCCGACCGGCGCCTTGACCGATAAGGGGCTGGATTGCCGGCGGTGTTTGAGCTATTTGACCATTGAAGAGCCCGGCGACATACCCGCCGCCTTTCATTCGGCAATCGGCAACCGCTTGTTCGGCTGCGATGCGTGCCTGCTTGCCTGTCCTTACAGCCAGAACGCTCCGGCCTGCTCCAACTCGCAGTTTGCCCTTTTACCACGACGAAATGAATTGACTGCCGTCCAGGTCGCCGGCTGGACACAAGCCGATTTTGAGGCGGTTTTTGGCGGCAGTGCCGTTGGCCGGCTGGGGCTGGACAGACTCCGCCGCAACGCCCGGATTTGCGGACAAAACCACCCCCGCCAGACACAATAACAGCATTTCTGTAATCCCTGCTTGCTTATTCTGTTTATTCCGATATACTGCCGGAATTGTTAATTATAGGACTATGGTGAAATTCGATGTGTGCATTATCGGCGGCGGGGCGGCAGGCCTGATGGCCTCCATTTTCGCTGCGCAGGCAGGCGCCAAAACCGCCATCATCGAAAAGAACTCCACACTCGGACGCAAGCTTCTGCGCACCGGCCATAGCCGATGCAATCTGACCCATACCGGCTCCATCGAGGATTTTGTTCGCGAATACGACTTCTGCGGGCGATTCCTCAAGCACAGTCTCTACGAATTTTCACCGCAGGCGGTACTGGATTTCCTTGCCCAAAAGGGCCTGGCAACCAAAGTCGAAAAGGATGGCTGTGTCTTTCCCATCACCGACCGGGCGACCGATGTCTGCCGGATTCTCAACGACACGGCGCGTCGGGCGAATGTATCGCAGCATCTGGGCAGAACCGTAGAATCGATTGAAAAAGGCTGCGGCGACAGCTTTATTATCAAAGCCGGTGCAGATAGTTTTGAAGCCGGCGCTCTTATTATCGCTACCGGCGGTTTGAGCTGGCCGCAAACCGGCTCCACCGGCGACGGATTGACCTTCGCAAAATCGTTGGGGCATACCATCGTCCAGCCCAAATCCGCTCTGGCGCCGGTCTGTACTGTGGAAACATGGGCGGTTCAGCTTCAGGGCGTCGGCGTTCCTGCAGTCCGCATATCCGCCGTCGTCAATGGTCAAAAACTGCATACCGCAGGTCCCCTGATGTTCACCGAAGATGGTTTAGGCGGTCCGGCGATATTAGACCTGTCCCGCTCTATTGCTGATGTGATTGGCCAGACGGACAGTCTGCCGATTACGCTGGATTTGCTGCCCGCCAAAGACGGCCGGCAACTGGAGGAGTTTATCCTGGCCGGTTGCGCAGCACATCCCAAGCAGGAAATTGCCCGCGTCATCACCGAGCTGCTGCCGCGCGCCGTGACGCTGTATTTAGTCCGCCAGATTCAGACCGACGGCAGGCCGATTATGGCAAACCAGCTATCCAAGGAGGCGCGAAAAACACTGATAACACTGATTAAAGAAATGCCGATGCACATCAAAGCACTTCGCCCCCTTGCCGAAGCGACCATCACCCGCGGCGGCGTCAGCCTCGACGAAATTGAACCGACCACGATGCAGTCCAAACTCTGTCCAGGTCTGTTTTTTGCCGGCGAAGTCATCAATGCCGACGGCCCCTGCGGCGGCTACAACCTCCAAATCGCCTGGTCAACGGGCGCATTAGCTGGCAAATCCGCCGCACGCATTTGTTGCCCCCAATAGGATTCCCAATGTCTTGCAGCGACTCCTCAAAACCCTTCAACTGGCTTACGATTGCGACGGAACTCAAAGCCCTGTCGCAGGCGGGCAAACATTTTAACGATAATGTCTATGAAAAGCAGCGGTACGAAAAGCTTCAGCAGATAACCGCCCGCATCCTCGAACGCCATACCGACCTGGATGCCGACACCATCGTATCGATGCTGCAAAAGGACACCGGCTACCCAACGCCCAAATCCGACTGCCGCGGCGTGATTTTCAAAGACAACAAAATCCTGCTGGTCTTGGAATCCGAAGACGGCGGCTGGACGCTGCCTGGCGGCTGGTGCGATGTCGGCTCCACGCCGGCTGAAAATGTCGTCCGCGAGGTCTGGGAAGAATCCGGCTATCATGTCCGCGTCGTCAAACTGCTGGCCGTCTGGGACCGCAACAAGCAAGGCCATACACCGTTCTATCCATTCAACATCTACAAACATTTTTTCCTGTGCGACATCATCGGCGGCAGTCCCACAACCAGCCACGAAACCAGCCAGATTGGATTCTTTGACGAAGACCATGTCCCGCCGCTGTCGCTGTCCCGCACGCTGCCGCACCAAATCAAGCGCTGCTTTGAACACCTGCGCAATCCGAACCTGCCGACGGATTTTGACTGAGATTGCCGCCGCCGGAGAAGATGGAATTTCTCCATCTTGGGCTGAATCCCTGGAAGACAAAAAGAAGCCGCAGTGATGGTTTAAAATAAAAAGACCGCCTGCGGTAGAAGGAGGAGGAAGTTTTGTGTAACTTCCCAGGGCAACCACAGGCGGCAGAAGGAGCTTTGATTATGACTATACATGAAATACCGATTGATGTCAATACCCCACGATAAAAAGTGAGAAAATTTTTCATTTTTTTTTGACCGGGGCTGGCCTAAAACCATCATGGAGATGCCTTTTTGCCAAAAAACACTTAGATATTATGCTTAATTTATATATAGTATATCAAAAATAAGTATTGTAAAAAATGATGGACTAAAGATAAAACTGCTGAGATGCTGAGATTTATAGAGAGCGTTGCGGATTATGCGGACTGTATAGATTGTACAGCTTTTGGATTTGGCAAAAATCCTTTCCAATCGTATTCCTGGCATGTATAATCAAGTGCAGTCTGTAGGTACAATAAGATGGGTTTTAGATGGAATACCTTTTTTAGGAGATGCGTTATGAAGACGACATTGTTTGTATGTTTCATCGTTTTTGTGTCTGCAATCAGTATTGCCGCAGTGCCGGCGGTTCCCGCATCGCCCGGTGTGGCCATCACGGTATATAACGACAACTTTGCCGTCGTCAAGGAACGCCGGCAGATGGATTTCGAGCAGGGGGTCAATACGCTCAAATTCCCCGATGTCGCCGCCCAGATAGATCCTACCAGCGTCAATTTCCTGTGTCTGTCGAATCCCGGAGCTGTCAGCATTCTGGAGCAGAATTTTGAATTTGACTTAGTCGGCATACAGAGTCTGATGAAAAAATACATCGACCACGAATTGACGGTCTTTGTGGCCGGCAGCGGCGCCAGCGCCAGCAGTCTGTGTACGGGGACGCTGCTGTCATACGACGGCGCCAACCTGATTTTACAGGATTCTGCCAGCGGCCGGCTGACCGTCATTACGGCGGCCTCGGTTGAACGGATTGAACTGGCCAAAAAGCCCGATGAACTGCTGACCCGCCCAACGCTGGTCTGGCTTGCCAATGCCGGCGACAAGGGGACGCAACTGTGTCAGGTGGCGTATATGACCAACGGGATTCAATGGAAAGCGGATTATTCGGCGGTGCTTAACGAGAAGGAAGACCATCTCGATATGACCGGCTGGGTGACGATTGAGAACAACAGCGGGGCGGCCTATAAGGATGCGACGCTCAAGTTGGTCGCCGGCGATGTCCGCCGGGAACAGCCGCCGATGCCGCGGATGGCCAAGGGGCGGGCGATGGAGTTCGCGATGGCCGCCGACTCGGCGGGATTTGAGGAAAAGGCGTTTATGGAGTATCATCTTTATACGCTGGGACGCAAATCGACGCTGCAGAATAATCAGGTCAAGCAGATTGAATTGATTGCCCCGGCGCGGGATGTTGCCGTCAAGAAGATTTATCTGCTCGAAACGTCGCTGGAAGAATGGCGGATACGCAACACCAAAAAGGTGCAGGTTAAGATTGAATTTGACAACAAGAAGGAAAACCAGCTCGGTATTGCCCTGCCCAAAGGCAAGGTGCGCGTCTTTAAGAAAGATCCCGCCGATGACAGTCTGGAGTTTGTCGGGGAAGATACGATTGACCACACCCCCAAGGATGAGAAGCTGTCGCTGTATATCGGCGATGCGTTTGATATTGTCGCCGAGCAGACGATGACCGATGCCCGCAACGGCGACCGATTCCAGATATTTACGCGCAAGGTGGAAATTCGCAACCGCAAGGAAGAAGCGGTTGAGGTCTTTGTCGATGAGAAAATCCCGCAGTACCGCAACTGGAAGGTCGATCGCTCAACGCATCCCGAAACTAAAAAGGATGCCTATACGGCGCGATTTACCGTGCCGGTGGAAGCCGGCAAGACGGTTACGCTGGAATACCAGATGACGCAAACCTGGTAGGAGGGTGCTTTTGTAACAATTGGGTTCGTTTTGTAAAAACAGTTCGTAGTTTGTAGAAAGATAGGATTTTAGACAGGATTAACGGGATTTACAGAATCAGTTATCTATGTAATTGCGAAAGAGCAAAGGCCGGCGGGGGTGGCTGCCGGCGGGTGGAATGGGGTTCCACATGGGGAGTATTATACCAAAAATGGGCGGTAAAGTACAGGGGGAAATTGAGCTAACAGCCGACAGCAGGCAGGGGGTAGGAGGAAATCCGAAGCACGAAATCCGAAACAAATACAAAATGGCAAAATCAGTTTGACGAAAAAGCTGTCCCTATTCCACGGATGTCGCAATATTGTGAAAATCCACTAATTTTCGATATGGTTTTACTTTTATATGTTTTTTCTTGACAAACGCCGAGACAGCGGATAGAAGTAACGGACGGGTTGATTGGGAGTAAACCCGTGCATGTGTGAGGTGAAGACTATTTTGAGGAGTTTCTACAATGAAAACGACGCGCTGTCTCAAATCTAACATCGTGTTTTTCTGTTGTATAATAACAAATCTTTTTTTTGGTGTTTTTGCCGGCAGTGTTTTTGCTGTGGATGCCTACACGCTGGGCGGCAGAGTTGTCGATACCGACAATCAACCCATTGCCGACCTGCGGATTAATGTTTTATTCGATTTGCCGCGCGAGCTGGTCAAGGAAGGCGATATTATGTCCACCTGTTGCTATACCGGCCCAAATGGAAAATGGGAAAGTCCCCCAATCACAATAGATCCCAAATTATGCGATATAGCAATTGAAACTCGCAAAGACAGTAAAAACTGGCACGTCGGGGCCGTTAAGGATATGAATCCAGAATCCCTGCTTAACCATACCCACACGCTGATGGTCTGTAAAAAACTGCAGGGCAAGGTGATTGCTCAAGACGGTAAGCCAGTCTCCGGCTGTCGGGTCAGTTTGAGTTATCCTCACAATGAATTTGTTTTATGCGATTCTCTGGGACGATTTGAAATGAATGGGCTCATGACAGGTTCGGTGGAACTGCTTTTTGAAAAGGAAGGGTGTGCTTTCCAGAAGATTAAAGCGGCTATTCAAAGCCCCATGAAAGCCCTTGTCATTCCTCTGCGGTATGGAAAATTGATATAGGGTTATGTGGTTGACCCTAATGGAACACTGCTGGGGGATGTAACTGTCCGAGCCGAACAGCTTGTCAATGGACCGCCATTGCACTGGACAGGAAAAACCGACCCCAACGGGCATTTCTATTATAATTCTGCCCCAGATAATATAGACGGGATTCACTTCTCTTTTAATGCCGAGGGCTATATCGCTTTTGCAGGTCCCGTGTTGAAGCCGGCCGGCGATTTTGAATACGAAATCGTGTTGCATCCGCAATTACAGGTTAGCGGAACCGTTACAGACGCACAGACGAATTTGCCTATCCCTGTTTTTACGGTCAATAGGATTGCGGTTTGCGAAAATAATACTCAAAGGGAACCCCAGGGTGGCGCCAACGGAAAATTTGAAGCGGTTTTTAAGCAAGTTTTCGGAGATTTATATCTATTGGATAAATATCGCTTTCAGGTGGAAATAGAAGCTGATGGGTATCTCCCATCCAGTTCCGAGATTTGGCCTATCGGTACACGCCAGGTCGTTTTTAACGCGAGGCTGACAAAAAATGACAGTCGATTGATAGTATTAACCGCCCACAATAAACCAGCAGCCCGAGCCCGGGTTTTTGCGATTAATCCTCGCTTTGGCTTTATTTATTGCCCGGATTGCAGTTATGACAATGTAATAACGACGGACTCCGAGGGTGGGTTTCGACTTCCGGAAACCTTCAAAAACAACGGTATTGTAATCGTACATGACGAGGGTTTCAGGTATATCCCGAGCCAAGACTTGCAGTCCAACGGTGTTATCCATCTTGAACCGTTTGCGCGAATAGCGGGGACTCTTTTTATCGACGGCAAGCCTGCAGCCAATCAGACCGTGGTAATTTATCCTGTGCCGAGAAATTCTCCTGAGATAAGTGTGGATTATAGTCATCATACTCAAACCGACGCAAACGGGCATTATGTATTTGAAAAGGTACCGCCTATCTCGGTTGCTATAGGAAAATTGGTTGAGACAAAAACGGGGGTCAATTCGTCATCTCATGGTCAAATTGTCCATTTGCAGCCGGGGATTACTTGCAGCGTCGATATTGGACTTGGCGGCAGAAAAGTGGTCGGCAAAATAGTGTTTCCCGATGACCCGAACGACCCGGATGTATGGAATGGATTTTGCGATATTACGATATTCAATCAAAAATATCGGCGCAAGATTGAAACGCTGTCGGATTTTCAGGGCAGTTGGATGGAGCGGTATCCTGTGTCGCTTGGAAACGATGGATTTTTCTCAGCCAGTGATATTCCTGCAGGCGACTATGTTTTGGATGGGACTTTTTACCGCTCTGTAAAAAATTCACGTGTCCCATTTGAAAGTATCTTCGGAACTGTTAAACACTCTTTTGTTGTTGCAATGGATGTTCCGAATGCCTCGCAAAAACCTATTGATTTAGGCGAATTGATTATTCAAAGAGAGTTTCGTTTGCGCAGTGGACAGCCATCTCCGGATTTTACGATGTCCTGCCTGGATGGCAAAGAGTTCAGTCTGTCTGGACAGAAAGGCAACTATGTACTGCTTCATTTCTGGACGATTGGGCACCCCAGCGACACGAAATCTCTCTTGGCTTTTCAGGATATTGTTTCGGTGTATGGGCAGCATCCCGCATTGACCGTGGTGGGAGTGGCAAATTGTATGAAGGGGGTTGAGCCCAAAGCCTGGCTTGCGGAGAATAAGATTTTCTGGCCGCAGATTGTCCTGGAGTTTCCCAGCGACGAAGCGACTTGGGCATATTTAAGGGATAAGTATGGACTGCAGCGGGGTATGCACGCCTGGTTTTTGATTGGACCGGATCAAAAAGTTCTGGTAACCGATGAGGAAGATATTAATTTGGGCTCTCCTCCAATAAAATTGGTTAAAAAGGGATAGAATTTAGTGGACATT
>CAZICJ010000025.1:0-35174 GCA_964537635.1 uncultured Pirellulales bacterium | reverse complement strand
GAGAATCCTGCATCTGCACCGTTCCACCAACGCATTAATCGGATGAGCCATCTTTTTGTCAAATATATCCTTTTTTTATCCTATACGCAGCCCTCATAAAATAATCATATCCTATTGAAATAAAATAAGTTATGTCGATATTGACCGCTTAAATTCGATGATTTACCTGCCCAAATCCAAAATTTATGCTTGAAAAATATCCCGCACACGCTAAACTATCCCATTCTTTGTTTCGATAGTTAATATACCAGATAAAAGGAAAGTCGATAAACGTATGATTAAAGTAAAGTCTCGTACCGGCGAATCGGTTCAGCAAATGATCAAGCGCTTCAAGAAAATGTGCGAAAAAGAAGGTCTGATTCGCGACATCAAGAAGGGCGGCTACTACGAAAAGCCCTCCGAGAAAAACCGCCGCAAGCGCCGCAAATCCGTCCGTATGTCGCGTATCTTCAGCACGGCACGCGTTTAATCCCCCTACCGCCTTATATACAATACCGGACAGGAAACCCAGCAGTTTTCTGTCCGGATTTATTTTGCGCCAAAACAGCTCTTTACGATTTTGTTTCAATCCCCTTTTCATTTGACAACGTATTTGCTTCCACATAAACTATTTACCTCTGCTGGAGCATGACGAATAATGAACAAAATAGTGATGATTTTGGCCGGCCTGCTGCTGATAGCCGCATCCGCACTAAAAGCCCAGGAAATGCTGTCAATCTGCGTCCCTGGCTGGCGGGAACACGGTATTTGGGAGTCGTGGGAGTTCTTTTTGTTTCAAATTCCGCTGGAATTTAGCCTTGGCGTCTGGCTTATCAGCGGACTTTTCCGCAAAGCCGCCTGGCTTGCCGGCACATTAGCATATCTGGGCTTTATTTTCGTAACTCTTTATAAGGCAATGACTGGCCAGTCATCCTGCGGGTGTTTTGGGCAGATTCATGTCAACCCCTGGCTTACGGTAAGCCTTATCGATATTCCACTGTTTCTGCTGTTGGCAATCAACCGCCCCGCCAAAGAGTGCAAACTGCTGCCGCCTCCCTGGCCTAATACCTACTATGCAATTGCCGTTTTTATGCCGATTTTGGCGGCATTGTCGCTGACCGCGCCGGCACTATCCGCATTTCGTCCCGTCTGCATCAAGCCGGAGGAGACCCAATGGATTGCTGGCAACTTGCCGGCCAAGCCGGATATAAAACCGGTTGAGCCGAACCGCATACCGCCTCAACAACCGATTGAGCCAAACACGGCGCCCCATCAAAAACCCATCGAACCGGATACCGCCACGGATGCACAACCCAAGCCTGCAAATGATGTTAAACTTTGGCCGTGGTTAAAATATGTGGATATTGCCGAGTCGATTCAATCTGGATTGGTGGTCGTATTCATGTACCACCACGATTGCACGATTTGCGCTGAGATGGTACCAAAATACGATGCGTATTATCGCAAAATCCAGGCGCAGGGCGATGTGAAAATTGCGTTTTTGGCAATCCCCCCATACGGACAAGGCGGACCAGTTCCGGCTGATACGCCATGCCTGCATGACAAGCTGGTTGAGAAAGATGGCCAGAAGTTCGCCATTACCAGCCCATTTTTGGTCGTCCTGCTGGATGGCCAGGTCATCAAAACCTGCCCGCAGGGAACCGCTCCAGAGCCCGAAACGCTGCTGGACAGCCTATTTGAGTAACAATAACTCATTTATGAAAATAGAGTTACACTACGGCCGCCAAAAAATCCAACTGCGTATCCCAAAGGAAAACCTTCTGGATATAATCCATCCGGTCCTTCAGGAAAACCGCCTTTTCAGCGTTGATAATCTGTTTCAAACGCCCATTGGAAACCAATTTCAGGAGTCTATTGTCGGAAAACGGTTGTCCATCCTGCTGCCGGATGCAACGCGAAGTCTGCCTGTTGAGTACTGTATTGACGCCCTATTACCGAAAACGCAAGTCGTTTTAAATATTCGATTTATGATTTGCACAGGCACCCATACGGCAGATACGGTCGGCAATCGGAATCTTTGCGAACAGCTTGCCAGTGCCTGCCGGCGACACCACATCCAGAATTACGAGATTGTGATTCACGATTGCAAAACGGCGGATTTTGCTACCGCGGGCAGGACGAGCCGGGGGACGCAAGTTCGGTATAACACCGCTCTGGATGATGCGCAAGTCTTTGTCGTTATTAGCGATATAAAACCGCATTATTTTGCAGGGTACTCCAATCCGGTCAAGAATTTCGTGCCGGGACTGTGCGATTATGAAACCGCCCGGGGCAATCACAGTCTGGCGATGGATGAAAAATCGCGTTTTTGTGCCAACCCGTGGCACTTTGACCCAAACCGACGGGAGCAGCCGCTGGCAGAGGACCAACTGGAGGCGGCCAATCTGATCATCAAGGGCAGGCCGATATGGGCGATGACGACAGTCAGCTCGGATAAGCAGGTACAATGGGCGGACTTCGGGCCTGCGCAGGAAACAACGGCTAAGGCGTTTCAAATGGTAGATTTATGGAATCTTGTATCGGTGCAGCCGGCATCGCGGGTCATTATCAGTCCGGGCGGACATCCGAACGATATTGATTTATATATCTCTCAACGGGCATTGGAGTTATGTGCGGCGGCAATCGCGGACGACGGCGAGGTGCTGTTTGCTGCGGCATGCGTGGATGGGATTGGGCCTGCGGCCTCAATGGAGCATTTTTGGAATATCCTGACGCTGCCGATAGACCAGATAGAATCGGCGGTGCAGGGAGAGTATAAACTATTCAGCCATAAGCCGCTGCGATTAGCCCGGTTGATACGCCGGCTGCGGCGGCTGTGGGTATATTCTGAGTTGGAAGATGCGCAGGTGCTGGCTGGACATTGCAACCCGACACATGACCCGCAGGCGGTCATTGATGGATGGATATGGGAAAATCCGGATGTGAAAATACGGATTATCGATGAAGCCAATGCCCTGGCACTGACAGAACAAACGCTGTAAGTCCTTATTGTTAAAACAGGCAAAATGGAGCGATGTGCTTTTTATGTATATTGCGTGTACATCGAATGTATATGGCTGGGAAAAGGGTAGATATTAGGTATGTAGGTATATGGGTATGTAAGGCAAGGACACGAGAATAGAACTCGGCGGCTGGATAGGGAACAAGAAAGAGATTTAAACCGTGAAACACAGAAAGTACAGAAAGAAAAAAATGAAACCGAACTTCATCATCTTCATGCACTTGATGGTAAAGAAGTAAAAGCACAATCCCTGTGCATGAGGAAAAAACCATGAAAGAGTATCCGAAAAATTAAGGGAGCCTCTAATAATTTGATTTTTGATGTTTCCAATTTCGATTTTTATTTTTTTGAGTAAAATTTGAACACCTTACTGCAAAATCTTGTTTTTTCAGCACCGATGGATGGGCAAATCATCCGCCCATCGGCGTATTTGTCGGGCATTTTCGCCCTCTTGGCGCACCCGCAGCGGCTATACCGTTGTCAGCAGGCGGAACCGGTCTATGTTGTACGCCAGATTCCGCAATCCAATCTTGGTTGTTGCCCGAATCAAACCGATCGCTCGCACAATCAGCCGGCCGGCTCGCTGGGTCTGTACCCCGAAGACATGCTCAACCCGGCTGCGTATCTTCGAGCGGGTGTGATTGCCGCATTTCTCACATTCGGTCAGTTTCTTATGACGGCAACCCTTACGCTGAAGATGTTCACGAAATCCCATCTGCGCCAGCGCATCCAGTTTCTCCTGCGAACGATACGCCGAATCCGCCCACACATCCCGACTGGTATTGGTTTCATCCAACGGCTTCTCAAAAATCTGACTGTCATGGGTCGCCGCCGGCGTAACCTCAAATTCACGAATCAGCTTATGTTCCACATCAATCTCAACATGATTCTTGTAGCCATAATAGGTCTTGCCGTTCTTCTGCGTCCAGCGGGCATCGGTATCCTTCTGCCGTTTCTTGTTGTCGCTCCAGTCCTCGGGAACCTGGCCATCTTTAATCTGCTGGTTTTCCTGCCGGCTGTTACGCTGACGCGGGGCGGGCACAATGCTGGCATCAATAATCTGCCCTTTTCGAGCCGAAAACCCGTTTTCACGCAGAAACACGTCAAACCGGTCGAACAACGACTTAGTGATTCCAGCCTCGGTCAACTATTCCCGAAACAGCCAGATAGTTTTGGCATCCGGAACGGCATCCCCCAGCGACAGCCCCAAAAACCGCATAAACGACAGGCAGTCACGTACCTGAAACTCCGTCTGGTCATCCGACAGATTGTACAGCGACTGCAAAATCAGCACCTTGAACATCAGCACCGCATCAAATAGCTTGCGGCCGGCATTGGATTTACGGTCTTTCCCGCGAACCTGCTCAAGAGCATCCCGAAACAGCTCCCAGTGGACCACCTCATTAAGCTTGATCAGCGGATCGCCGCCGTTGTCCAGTTGTTCGAACCGTGTTTGCCAGTCAAAAAGACCTGTCTGCATCATTGCCATACTCTCCGTCAAATGAAACATCATACTTTAATTGTCAATGAGCATACTATATTTAATGATATAATCGATTGCACGATATTTTTCTAATTTTTAGAGGAACCCATCAGTACAAATTCCGGTCTTACCGTTCTTGCGGGCGTTGGGGCATGCCTTGCCGGTATTGCCGTCAGCGGTATGGCTGGAATATCCAAAGAACGCGAGCTTTCGGATGAGCAGAAAAAAGAAACGATTAAGGAATTCCATTTCTGGAAAGGGCTTGGTGTTGCGACTTTTTCGGGTGTAATGAGTGCATCTATGTCGTATGGTTTTGCGGCCGGAAAGCCCATCGCACAATTGGCTGTTCAGAATGGGACGCCTGATCTGTGGCAAAATATTCCGGTGCTGGTTGTCGTCTTGGCGGGGGGCTTTACCAGCAATTGCATCTGGTGTGTTCTGCTGCAATTTAAAAACAAGACCTTTGGCGATTATACCCGAACCTGTACGATTTCAGAACAGGTCAATATGCAGCCTTCGACGGCCGTACCGCTGAAACTAAACTATTTGCTATGTGCGATTGCGGGCTTTACCTGGTATCTGCAATTCTTCTTTTATGGCATGGGTTCGACCAGGATGGGAAAATATGATTTTTCAAGCTGGACACTGCACATGGCCAGCATTATTATTTTCAGTACACTTTGGGGCGTTGCACTGAAGGAATGGAAAGGGACAAGCAAGCGTACGCATGTGTTGATTGCGATTGGATTGTTCGTCTTGATTGCATCGACAGTCGTTGTGGGTTATGGTAATTATTTGGGCATCAGCGCCGAGCATTAGCCCAAAATCAACATCTACCGGGCGACTGTCAGCATTTGCATTACAATCACCGCGACTTTGGATGCGGTATCGCCGGCAGCCAACGGTTTAATTATGTCGATTAACTCGTTGCTGGTTTTCTTAAGGTACTCGCCGTCGGATAGATAGTCGATTGCCGTCTGTGCCAGCGGCTCAATGGATTTGAAATAGGGCATAAACTCCGGAACAATCCGCCTGCCGGCCACGATGTTGGGCAGCGAGAAATACGGAATACGAACCAGCCAGCGTCCCAGCAGGTGCCACATCAGCCGGCTGGATTGATACATCACCAGCATTGGACAGCCGGCAGCGGCGACTTGCAGCGTAGCGCTTCCGCTGGTGACTAAGGCAAAATCGACCTTCCCGCACAACTCCCCAAGGCCGCCGACTTGCTCCGTACAGGAAAAGCCGCGCCGGCGGTTTTCGTGCAGCAGCACCAACTTGCTCATATCGGGGGCAGCGGTGAAAAACCGCACATCGGGATAGCGTTTTTGGATTTCCAGTGCGATATCCTGCATGGCCGGCCACAGCGACTCGATTTCGGCTTTGCGCGAACCGGGCAGCAGAGCAATGTTTGCCGTCTGCGGGCGGTAATTCGCATAGGTCTTGCGGCTGCTTTCCATCGGCGCAGAGAAGCCGTCCAACAAGGGATTGCCGACAAATTCGGCTTTGATTCCGCGTCGGCAGAACCATTCCTGCTCAAACGGCAGGATGCACGCCAACCGGTCGCAGCAGCGGCGCAGTTTATGGATTCGCCATGGCGCCCACGCCCACAACTGCGGAGCGACATAAAACAGAACAGGGACACCCTGCTTTTTGGCGGCTTTGGCGATATGAAAATTGAACGCCGGCGAATCGCAAACGATGACTAAATCGGGTTTGTTCTGCGACAGCCAATGACGGGCGGCTTTCATCAGCCGCCGATAGTAGCCCAGTTGCCCCAGTACATTGTGCAGCATTGCCGCCCTGCCGACGGTGTTCTCCAGCAGCACACAGCCGGCCTGCCCCATCTGTCCGCCCCCGAAGCCAGACCATTGGATCGGCTCCGACAACCCCGCAGACTCCCGCATCGCATGGATGCGGCTGATAAGAGCGGCACAATGATTGGCGGCGCTGTCTTCTAATGCACTGATAAATATACGCATAGGGGTCTCGTTAAAATTGCATCGCTAAATCCCGCGCCTGCTTCTTTCGGTCATTGACAACCGCCTCAATCTGGTCGGGGCTGCCATGCATTGTCGGCTCAACGGCAATGGATTGAATCTGCGTAAACCCGATAAAGCAAAGCACCTGTTCCAGATAGCGTTTCTGCATATCCATTGCCGCCGCCTCGGGGCTGGAGTAATCGCCGCCGCAGGCGTAGATGGACATCACCGGTTTGTTTTTGACCAATCCCTCGTACCCATTGTCCGATACGGCAAAGGTCAGCCCCGGCTGCACAATAATATCGATGTACATTTTGAGTTTATAGGGAATGCCGAGATTCCACATCGGCACGGCAAAGACATATTTATCGAATGACTTGAAATGCTCGATAGTTTTAACGACAGCATCCCATGCCTTTTTTTCCTGTTCAGAAAACGCCTTGCCCTGCATAATATTATACTTACCCTGTACCGCAACGGCGTCAAACTCGGGCAGCTTGCAGGTGAACAAGTTCATTACATCCACCGTGTCGCCCGGATGTACCGCCTTGTAGGCATCCATAAACGCATCCGCAACCTGAATGGATTTTGACCGCTGTCCCCTCGGCGACGCCTGAATGTAAAGCACTTTTGCCATCTTGTTATCCCTTCAAACAAATCCTTTATTTTTCACACATTAAACCGGAAATTGATGATATCGCCATCCTGGACGATGTAGGCTTTGCCTTCGAGCCGCATTTTGCCGGCGGCCTTGACGGCTTTCTCATCGCCAAGCTGCTTTAGGTCGGCATAACTCATCGTCTCGGCACGGATAAAGCCGCGTTTGATATCGCTGTGGATTTTGCCGGCGGCGTCTAACGCGGAAATGCCTGCCGGGATAGGCCAGGCACGGACTTCATCCTTGCCGACAGTCAGGAAACTAATAAGCCCCAGCGTCTTATAGCATGTCTGGACAAATTGAATTGACGCCGGCTCTTTGAGTCCCAGGTCAGCCATAAAGTCCTTGCGGCTTTCGGCATCGAGGCCGGCCAATTCGCTTTCGATTTTGGCGCACAACTGAATTACTTCCACACCAGCGCCGGCGGGCTTGGACAAATCCAGCTTTTTATCGAGCTGGTTTTCGCCGATATTGACGACGACCATCATCGGCTTGAGGGTCAAAAATCCCAGCGCCCGAATGGTTTCCATTTCCAGCTCATTGGCAGCGACGCTGCTGATGGGCTTTTCGGATTCCAGCGCCTTTTGCAGTTTCAATTGCAGCTCCAGTTCCGCCTTGTCCTTTGCCTGGGTCTTGGTAGGCTTATGCACCTGCTTTTCGAGCCGGTCAATGCGCGTCGTCACCAGTTCCAAATCGGCCAGCAGAAATTCCGTCCGCAGCTCATCAATATCCTTTGCCGGGTCGATACGGTTGCGGCAGGTTACCACCGAATCATCTTCAAACGCCCGCACCACCAGCACGAATAAATCGGCGGTGCGGATATTGCCGAACAGCCGCCGTGCCGCCGCCCTGCCGTGTTCATCCATAAACGACAGCCCCGGCAAATCTAAACAATCCACCGTGGCACGAACAACCCTGTTGGGCTGATACAACCCATTGAGCCAGTCCAGCCGTTCATCCGGCACAGGCACGATTTGTTCATGAATTTCCGTTGAACCCGCCGCAGGCATGGGCTTGCCGGAAATGGCGGATAAAATGGTGCTTTTGCCCGATTGCATTAAACCAATTAAAGCGACTTTCATTGTATTTCCTTAAAGTTCGTAGTTCTTAGTTCGTAGTTCTTAGACGGGCTGCCTTCGTGGAGCCTGAATCGCACTCTTCAATCCGCTCAACATTCGAGATATCTCTGCAAGCTGTATTCTGCTGTCTGCATGTGATGGCTCTGAGCATAATTTTCGCTCGATTGAAATATCTAAAAGACAGACGCATTCATAAGCAGACCCTTGAGCCATATCGAGAAATCGACAAAACTCTTTTTTAGTTCTGGAGAAACCCTCCGCGATATTGGCCGCAATAGATACCGCCGCACGCCTCAACTGAGATGTCAGACCAAATAATTCCTCTTTGGGATATTTTTCTGTAACCGTATATATTGTTTTTGCAAAAGACAAAGCCTTTTGATAGACGACTAATTCTTCAAATTTAAAATGTACTGTCATTGCTTGCAGCTTTCCGTATCTTTATTCTTCGTCTAAGAACTAAGAACAACGAACTAAGAACTCCTATAAACTGAGTTTCCATTTGAATCATACGCAACAATTGCCGGAAAATCGCGAAATTCCAGCCGGCGTATCGCTTCGGCGCCGAGTTCTTCATACGCCACAATCTCGCTGGCGACGATGTGTTTGCTCAGCAGCGCTCCCGCCCCGCCGAGTGCCGAAAAATGCACTGCACCGCATTCCCGCAGCGCATCCCGAACCGCCTGATTGCGGTAGCCCTTGCCAATCATCCCTTTAAGACCATGCCGAATCAATACCGGACTAAACGCATCCATCCGGCCGGCAGTCGTTGGACCCGCAGCGCCGATAACCTGTCCGGGCCTGGCTGGCGTAGGACCGACAAAATAAATCACCGCCCCGGCCAACTCTATCGGCAGCGGCTGGCCGGCCTCTATCAGAGCGCAAAGCCGCTTATGTGCCTGATCACGGGCAGCATAAACGTATCCGCTAATCAGCACCTCATCGCCGGCCTTCAACTGCCGGACAACCTCATCGGTCAAGGGCGTTTTTATACTAATAATTCTGGACATATTTATTCCTGTATCAAATCTGAATCCATCATACCAAATAAACCCTGTTTTTTCGACACTAAATTCCCGATTTATAACATCTTCTTTGAGCCGGATTTATCTGTTTTTTAGTTGTATCCGCTTCGGGCTTGCGGTATAATAGTGATATGGCCAAATACCCGATATATCTTGAGTTGGCTGGCCGGCGGACTGTCGTCGTGGGGGGCGGGTCTGTCGCCCTGCGTAAAGCCCAGTCGCTGGCCGAAACCGGCGCCCGCGTCATCGTGGTTGCCCAGCACGTTACCGACCAGATGGATGAGGCGTTTTCCCACCCGAATATCGAAAAAATCATCAGTTCCTATTCCCGTGATTTTCTGGTCGGCGCGACGCTGTGCATCGCCGCAACCAATGACATGGCGGTCAACAAGCAGGTCTATCAGGACTGCCAGGAATTGGATGTCCTGTGCAATGTCGTTGACCAGCCGGACTTGTGCGATTTTTATGTGCCGGCCGTCGTGCGACGCGGGGATTTGCAGATTGCCATCGGCACGGATGGCAATTGCCCCGCATACGCAGGCCACATCCGCAAAAAATTAGAAGAAATGTTCACCGACACGCACGGACTTTTTGTCGATGAGCTGGAAAAACTCCGCAAACATATCATCCAGGAAATCCCCGACCCCGACCGCCGCAAATCCCTGCTGGGCAAACTGGCAAGCGATGAATCGTTTGATTATTTCAACACCCACGGCGCCGAAAAATGGACTCGCAACGCCCGCCATCAAATCCAGGACATTCAGCATCCCTGATTGCTAATCCAGTTTAACCGTCTGCTGATAGTGGGGAACCATCACATCCCAGCCGGTATGCTGCTGCAGGTAATCCTTGAACTTGTCCGCTGTTTCTTTTTCACCATGCACCAGGAAAATCTTGCGCGGAGGCTGCTTGAGTCCTCCAAGCCAGGACAGCATTTCCTGACGGTCGGCGTGAGCGCTAAAACCGTGTGCCTGAACGATTTTGGCACGCACCGGATACGTCTGCCCCAAAATACGCACTTCCGCATTGCCATCCACAATCTGCCTGCCCAGCGTGCCGACAGCCTGATAGCCGACAAATAATATCGTCGATTCCGGACGGGAGATATTATTGACTAAGTGATGTTTGATACGGCCGCCGGTACACATCCCCGAACCGGCAATGACCATAATCGTACCTTTGATGTGGTTAATTGCCTTGGATTCCTTGGTGGACTGGACCTTGACCAGCCCCTTGAAACTGAACGGCGAGCCGTTCTGAAGTATCAATGTTCGCATTTCCTCATCATAGAGTTCGGGGTGCTTTTCAAACACCTCGGTTACCTTGATGGCCATTGGACTGTCCAAAAAAGTCATCAGGTGCGGAATGCGGTCTTCCAAAAGCAGCTCATTGAGAAAATACAGGACTTCCTGACTGCGTTCGATGGAGAAACTGGGGATAATGATATTGCCGCCGGCGCGCCAGGTCTGATTGACCGTATCGGCAAGCAATTGTTTGGTGTTTTCGGTCGCGGTATGCTCTCGGTCGCCGTAGGTCGATTCCAGCAGGATATAATCGGCGTTTTCCAGAATTGCCGGGTCGCGGATAATCGGCTTGCGCAGTCTGCCCAAATCGCCCGTGAACAGAATCGTTCTGGACTGGCCGTCCTGATGCGTAATAACCCGAATGATGGATGAGCCGAAGATATGACCCGCCTCGTGAAAACTAACCTCAATGCCGCCGCGGATGGAAATGCTGCGTCCAAATTCCACCGGCACAAAGAGGGAAAAGCAGGCCTGGGCATCCTTTTCGGTATAAAGCGGCTCAATTGGACGCGGGGATGGGCGCCCTTCTTTTTTATGCCGTTTGCGTTTGAACTCCGCATCTTCTTCCTGCAATTGTGCCGAATCAATCAGCACAATTTTGGCGATTTCGGCGGTTGCCGGCGTGCAGTACACACGCCCGCGAAACCCTTCCTTGAACAACTTGGGAAGCAGCCCGCAATGGTCTAAATGAGCATGCGTCAGCAAGACCGCATCCAAATCCGCAGGGGCAAAGCCGAACTCTTCCCAGTTGCGGTTTTGCAGCTCGCGTTCCTGATACAGACCGCAATCGACCAATACTTTGGTGCCGTTGAACTCCAGCAAATAGCGGGAACCGGTTACATTTTGTGCCGCACCGAGAAATCGAAGTTTGAAATTCATACCAGTCCCGCTAACATAGCTTTAGTTGGCCGCCGGCGCCGGCTCGGACACTGACCCATCTTTGAGAAAGATATAAAACAGCATCCCTTCCTCATAGACCTGGCCGGCCATCCGGCCCGCATCATCGCCAATGCCCATATACACATCGCAGCGTCCCGGCGCCCGAATCGCACCACCGGTATCCTGGTCCAATGCCCAGCCGGTATAGGAACGAATCGCAATCTCGCCGGAAACCGACTGACGCGGCAGGCGGGTCTGCAGAAAGGCGATATTGGCTCTGGGATAAATGCTCTTGTCGGTCGCAATCGAACGCATCGCCGTTACCGGCTCATTGAGGCTGCCGCGCGGGTCGCCCTGGTCGATACGGAAAAAGACAAAACGCGGATTGCGATACACATACTCATTGACCTTGTTTGGATTTGCCTTGAAATATTCAATCATCGTTTTGAGGTTGAATGTTTCCCTGCCGACCAGACCTTCCTGAATCATCTCCTGACCGACGCTGACATACTCATGACCGTTATTGGCGGCGTAGCCAATCGTCAGAAGCTGCCCGTCGGGGGTGCGGATTTTGGCAGACCCCTGCACATGAGCGATATAGACCTCAAACGGGTCGGACAGGTAAATCAACTCTTGACCCTTCAACATCCCGCTTTGCTCAATTTCCTTGCGAGCCGGGTATTGAGCCGTCGAGCCGTCGGCCATCTTGCGGCCTAAGATCTCGCCGTCTTCCCCCTTAATCAGGTCTGCCGGCTGCTTATACAGGGGATACTGAAAGGCACCCTCGGGCTTGAGCGAACCGTCAAAAATCGGCGTGTAATAGCCGGTGAACAGCACCGTCCCCCGGTCATCACATCCGACCGACTGATAAAAATCGAACCGCTCCTTGATGACGGCGGCCAGCGACCTGCCTGCACGCCCCTCATCCAGCAGGGCTTTAAGGGCTTTGAGGCTGGCAACCGACTTTTCATGGGTAATGTCGCCGCAGGGAAAATGCGTCTGACTGCTGGGCTTGGACATATAACTGAGGCTGCGGTCAATCGCCTTGCGCAGATTCGTGGTATCCATACAGGCAAAGGTGATATCCGGTATCATCGCCGGGTCGGTAATTTTGCGCAGGGCATACTCGCCGGGGGGCAGTTGCCGGCCATAATCCGGCCTGCGGACCTTGACGGGCTTTTTACAGCCCGAAAACACCAAAATTGCCGCTGCCAGTGCCAAAAACACAATTTTACGTTTCATGGAGACTCCATTAATTTAGGTTTAGTCTGTTATCTTTTGTCATCGCAGGGCTATTATGCCGACTCTTGGGGCGATGTCAATGTCCGTTTATGGTGAGTTTATCGGCAAATAAGATGTAAAAACTCAAAAGATAGAGAATTTGATGCCGAAAAGGCAGGTATTCCCGATTTGAAAAATCGTAACCCATTGAAAACCAAATGGATACAAAAACAGTGTCCGGCCGACAGCCGCCCCGCTTTTCCACTAATTCAATTGCCCACAAACGCCATCACATTGTCCGCCGTCAGGCAGATCATATTTGTCCCCAATTGCCGCTTTATTTCATGACCGCAAAGCGGTCTTTGCCAAAAATCTCCAGCCGCTCATCGGCCATCAGCCGCATCGTTTCCCGCAGTGCGGCGACAATCTTCTGATAATGCGAAATATCGTCAAACGACAGCGTTCGTCCCCGCCGGTCTTTGAGCCATTTTTCGCATACCTGATACCCCCCGATGGTAAATTCCCACACCGCCGGTTCAACCCCCTCAAAATACTGCCCCGCATTGATATACACCCGCCCGCCCGCAAAACTCTCCCCCTTTTCAAGGACAGAACCAACCCAAAGGCAATACCCCGTTATAACGGGGACTCCGGCCTTAGCCGGGAGGGGGTCGTTATCTTTCATTTTCCCACTTCTTGCGTTCTTGGAAAAACGGGGACTGGTACGTTCTGCCGCAAGGCAGGTTGTACCTGTCCCCGCTTTTCCTATTCTTGAGTTCTTGGGTTCTTGAGTTCCTGGGTTCTTCTCATCTTCCCACACATACTTCGGGTACCCCGCCTCAACTTCCCCCGTCCCCGTTTGCTCAAACAGGGGCAACCGCTTAGAATCCTCAAGCAATGCCGATTCCATCAAATGCAGCGACGCCAGCTCCCGCCCGACCGCGCACACATCCGCAAATTGCCGCCCGTCTTGCGGCAGCGGCACACGCGGAAAATCAATCTTCAAAAATTCCGCATACCGCGCCCGATACTGCGGACTGTGAAACACCCCGTAAATCCAACAAAACACATCCTCCGCCCCAAATGTCCCCGCTTTGTCATTCCGAACCCCTTTATGGGGTGAGGAATCTGATAAACTCTCCCCGCCACCGGCGGTTCCGCATTTTTTATCTTTTATTTTTAACTTTTTATCTTCCTCAAAATCCCCACGCCCTTCACTAATAAAACACATCCCCGTCTTTTCCGCCACCGCATCCACAAACTCCTTGCTCAAATTCGGCACTCGCCCATCCTTGCCCGCAGGCCATTGCCCGCTATCCCCATCATCTCCAAACAATCCCTGCTTCTTTGCCGTCGGATACAAATAAAGAGGAAAAACTGACCCACCACCACGACGATAAATATTTTGATCAACAGAAGCGTTAGTAATATGCAGGATGTCCCAATTATCAATTGATACAGCTTGCCCCTGTCTTCCTATTATAACTCCTTTATTTTCTTTCCTGTCAAAATGCTGTAGAATCCGTTTATTTAGGCGGGCAACAAGCAAATCATTTAAAATAATATATCGGGAGTCAAACGGACGATAAACTTCTTTTCCAATAAAGGGCGTCAGGTTTTTTACATTTTTGACTTTAGCCCTTACATCTTTTACATCCCATTTATCTTTGTCTTTAAGAGGTAATCCAAAACGAGATGCAGCTTCTTCATCCGTTATTGAGGGATCAAAAAATTTGTTTAGTTGGTCAATTAATTCTTTTTCTGTAAAAGCAGTTGATAGAGAATCTCTTTTGGTAATCAATCCAAGAGAATACTCTTTGAATACTTTCTGTAAATCCCAAAATTCTTTATATTCTTTTTCAAGGTCTTTATCCTGTGGACAGAACAGATAAAACGGCTTATCCGGCTTGACGGTTTTCCATTTTGTCTTTTCAATCTCCCATTCATTGAGCCAGTCGTATTTGCCTTCCCGCCTGCCCCATAAATCCGTATGATAAACTTTCGCATCGCCAGACTTACCCGCCTCTTTGACAAAAATCCCGATGCTCACCCCCTGCTGTATATCAAACACATTCTCATCTTTACCCCCATCCGGGCAGGTCTCTTTCTTTTTGGCGTTGCCGTGCAAATCCAGAATATAAATCTCCGAAAATGTCCTCATCAACTGCTGCCGCATACCCCGAAAGGTTGGGTTGTCGATATACCCGTGGTTGGTAATAAACGCCAGCACCCCCGCCCCCGTCTGTTCAATCCGATGTTGTCCGTAGCGCAAAAATTTGACATAATCATCTTGTAGCCATTTGGGATTCTTTTCCCCCAGTGGTTTGCCATCGACTTGATAATAATCGTCAACAAGGCCGCCGATAAAGGTCTTGACCTTTTTGCCGTCTTTGACCATCCAACTGGCATTGGCAGAATGTCCCGAATAGGGTGGATTGCCCAGCACCACCATAATCGGCAGGTCGCGTTTGACCTTGTTGGCCGCTTTGGCCTCATCGGACAAAAACTGCACGAATCCCAGCATCCCGCTGATATCCTCCGCCTCTTCTAAGGTATTGGTCAGATACACCCCCAGCCGTTCCTCGCTGGAAAAATCATACCCGCTTTCGGCAAGTTCCAGCCCTAATTTCATGTGGCAGACCGCATACGGCGCCATCATCAGTTCAAACCCGAAGACCCGCGGCAGCAGGTGGTCTTTGACATACTGCCCCCACGCCCCCTTTTGAGAACTCAACCGCTGCCGGATTTGTCGAATCACCTCATACAAAAACGTCCCCGTCCCCGCCGCCGGGTCCAATATCAAACACCGATGCACCTCCCCAGACAAGCTCTCCCTCTTTTCAAGGGGGAGTGCCGCTTTAGCGGCGAGGGGGTGTTTATTTCCTGTCCCCGCTTTTGCGGACTCCGCATTTTTTATATTTGATTTTTTATATTTAATTTTTGTACTGTCCGCCAGCCCCTGCTTGAGTCCAAACCGCTCCCGCAGCACCCAATCCACGCTCCGCACAATATACGACACCACCGGCTCCGGCGTATAATAAACGCCCCGGCTTTCCCGCAGTTTCGGGTCATAAGCCGCCAGAAAGGTCTCGTAAAAATGCACCACCGGGTCTTCTTTTTTGCTCGCCTTGCCGAACCCTTGCAGGATATCCCCCATCCGTGTATCCCGCAGCAGGGATGCCAGGTCATCGACTAACCACGCCACCCGCTCATCGAGTTCTGCCCCCGCGATATGTCCGAAGGTCTGCCGCAAAAAGGGGTTGGTCTTGGGCAAATCATACACCGCATTCTTGCGGTTGAATTCATCCGCATCCTTGTGGTAGCACCGTGCGGTAAATAATCCATAGGCAATCGTCTGGGCGTACATATCCGCAAATTCATCTTCTTTCAGGTCATGCAGCAGCACTCTCTTAAACGCCTCAAATTGCCCATGCAGCGTCCCCTTGTCGTCTTCCTGTTTGAATGTCTGGACAATCACATCCCGCAGCAGCCGTGCCAGGCCGGCCATCTTGCCCGCAAGTTCTTTGGCATCCCTAATCGGCTCGGCTTGTTGATTGACAAATTGCCCCAGCAGGTCTTGTAAGTGTGCCGCACTGTCATCGGTTGCGGTAAATTTCCCGCCCTTGCCCTCTCTGGCAAGCACCGCCGACATCCGAAGGGCGCCCTTGACGAACCATCGAAAATCCAGATAGTCTGTTATAATCAGGTTGTCTAAACTGCCCAGATAGCGTTTGATTTGTTCGCTTTTGAGGATGGTTTTCAGGTCGCTGCCGATATCTTTGGCTTCGATATAGCCGAGGGTCTTATGAACCCGGCCTTCTTTGCGGCTGACAACATAGTCCGGCGCCCCGCATTTCTCGCGTTTTGGCTCATTGGTAGCGGTAATGGCCTTGCTCAGCGTCTCAATCAGGTCTTTGAGGGCTGGCCGATGGGTATGCTCCGTCGAGTCCCCGCGCTGACAGGCGGCGTTTATCTTTTTCAAATAGGCATCAAAAGCGTCTAAACTCATAGTGTCTCCAATCTCAATATTAAATGCAGAGAGTACGCCATTTGCCCCCCATTTTCAAGCCCAAAATCCCAGCAAATATCCGGATTTTCCACTGCCTGCTATTAGTTTTTTTCAATTCCCGCCATTCCATAGCAGAAAATTCTAAATCCCAAGCCAGAAATCATAAACAAAATCCTGTTCTCATCTTTTCTTCATGAACTTCATGTGTTTCATGGTTAACATCCCTTCTCAAATTTCCGTGTTTTTTCAGTGCTTTCCGTGGAAGTCTTTTTCCTGTACATTCCTGCCCATTTCTGTTACAATACGCGAGTCGTGGAACCCCATTCCACACGCCGGCAAGCCCCCCATCGCTGGCCGTTGTTCTTTGACAACCAAATCCCATCTTTAATCTGCCAAATCAACTATTTATCCTATCTGAAATCCTATCTTTATACGAACTACGAACTACAAACTACGAACTGTTTTTACAAAACGAACCCATTTTGCGATTTTGCTGCCAAACAACAAATAAACCGTCAAAGAAATGTTGACATTATCTCCTTGCGGCGGTATAGTTTTGCCCCGACGTTTTTAGTGCCGAACCGTGAAGAATAACATAACTTTAACAAGGCTAAAGAACACTATGGCGATTTTGGTACAAAAATTTGGCGGAACATCCGTGGCCAATGCCGAAAAGATTCGGCGTGCTGCCGGCAAGGCGATTGCCGCCAAACAGCAAGGCTATCAGGTGGTAGTCGTCGCTTCGGCAAGAGGCCATCAAACCGATGAGCTGATTGCGGATGCCAAGGAAATCAACCCCAACCCGCCCAAGCGGGAGATGGATATGCTGTTGAGCACCGGCGAACAGCAGACGGTCTCTCTGTTTGCGATGGCGATTGAGGCGCAGGGACACAAGGCGATGAGCTTTACCGGCGCCCAGGTTAAAATTATTACCGACGATGCCCATACAAAGGCTCGCATCCAGAGCATTGGCGCCGAGGTCATCCGCAACAAGCTCGACGAAGGCTATATTGCGATTGTCGCCGGCTTTCAGGGGATGGATGAGAACGGCAACATCACCACGCTCGGGCGCGGCGGTTCGGATACGACGGCCGTCGCTCTGGCAGCGGCGCTTGGAGCCAAGGTATGCGACATCTATACCGATGTGGACGGTGTTTATACCGCCGACCCCCGGCTCTATAAAAAAGCCGTCAAGCTCAAGCAAATCAGCTATGATGAGATTCTGGAATTAGCCAGTCTCGGCGCAGGCGTCATGCACAGCCGGTCGATTGAGTTCGGCAAAAAATACAATGTAACGATTCAGGTTCGCAGCAGTATAAATGATATCGAAGGCACATATATTACTCATGAGGTCCCACAAATGGAAGGCATTCTTGTTTCCGGTGCAACCGTACAAAAAGATTTCGCAAAATTAACGCTCAATGGTCTTGAGAATCGTCCCGGCAACGCCGCCCGCGTCTTTGAAGTGCTGTCCGCGGCAAAAGTCGTCGTCAACGACATCATCCAGACCGAACTGAACGCCGACAAGGCCAACTTGTCTTTTACCGTGGGCAAGTCGGATCTGCTCGGCGCCAAAGAAGCGATTGAAAAGGTTCGCGGCAAAGTCAACTATGATTCGCTGTTTATCCGCGATGATATCGCCGAAGTATCGGCTGTCGGCGTTGGAATGCGGTCGCATTACGGCGTTGCCAATATGATGTTCAAGGCGTTAGCCGACGCCAAAGTCAACATCGACGCCATTACCACCAGCGAAATCCGTATTAGCTGTCTGGTGGACCTCAAGGACGCCAACCGGGCATATGAGGTTGTCTGCGACGCATTTGAGCTCGACAAAGCCGCCGATCAGCGCACTCAGCCGAAATAGCACGGCCGTTGGCATTCCATAAGAAGGAAGGATAGGCAATGCGGCCAGGTCGCAAAAGACGCTATTTCATAAGCCGTAGAAAGAAGAACGTGGCAATCGCTATGTTCTTCTTTTTTGCATTGGTCGGACTGATTTTAGACCGCCAGTACGGCGGTCATATCGGCAGAACCGTCAAGACCGTCCTGACCGCGCCCGCCGCCTCGGAGATAGACGGCAGACAGTGCCTGGTCTCCGATGTGGTCGATGGAGATACCCTCGATTTGGACGCCGGCCAGTTGGGCACCATCCGCATACGGCTTATCGGCGTCGATACCCCCGAAACCAAAAACCCCAAAACGCCCGTGATGTATTTCGGCCCGCAGGCGTCCGACTATACCAAACGCCTCTGTATGGACAAGCAGGTACGCGTCGAAACAGACTCCATCGCCGGCAGCAAAGACCGGTATGGCCGGACACTGGCATATATCTGGATAGGCGATATACTGCTCAATGAAAAACTGATTGCTGATGGGTTCGGCTATGCCGATGTCCGGTTCAAGCACACCCGCTACAACCAGTTTCTGGCTGCCCAGCAGGAGGCGATTGGCGCCAAACGCGGACTGTGGAAAGGTGTCACCCGAAGCCAATTCCCGCTATGGCTCCAACGCGAAAACCCATCCTTATACGCCCAAACCCCATAAGGTAACCCCCTTAAAAATATTTTCAAAAAAATCCCAAAAAGGCTATTGACTTATTTTTTAGGATTGGGTATAAATGTTTCTATGCACAGAAACATACTGCAAATAGTTAGAGGTTGGCGACGCCTTGTCAGATAGGTTGACAGGGAACTGGTGTTTCTGGACATAGAAAATATAATTTCCGGCATATACAACCTGAAGACCTGTTGGTTTTCAGGTCTTTTTTTATGAGGTAATCCAAAACAACTATGAATCAATACCAAAAAATAATACGACAGGCAAAGCCCGGGCAAATTATCCCGATGGTGCAGGACATCGACATCCGGTGTCCGGTTGAGTTTTTCGCCAAATTGACCGATTACGGCCGGACAAAGCACTGCTGTCTGCTGGAATCGCGGGACTATCTGTCCAGCGGCAGTTCGGGTGAATTGACTTTCGGCACGGCAAATCCGGCAGTCTACCTGACCGGGACGGGCAATTCGTTCAAGATTCAAGCCCTCAACCCGGTCGGCAGACGCATCAATGAATACCTGGCAAGCCATCCGGACAAATTCCACTTTTGCCAGGCAATTCATTTTGGCCCGGACTGCATAGAAGGCACGATTAAACAAAATGCCGGCCTGATGGATGAACAGTCGCGTCTAAAGACCATTAACCAGATGGATGTGATTCGCACAGTCGCTTTTGCCTTTGAACTGGCGAGCAATCCGTTCCGTGTTACCTGCGGGCTGCTTGGCACGCTCAGCTATGATTTTATCGACCAGTTTGAATCGCTACCCAAAAGCCCTGATACTGGTTTGGACAATCCGGATTATGAACTTTACTTCGCCGATACTATTTTTCTGATGGATCATCGTCAGGGGCGGGGCTTTGTTGTCGTCAACGCCATTATCACCGACCACGACCGCGATTTGATTTATCAGCAGGCTCAGCAGACCTTTAATGACTATTTTGAAAAGGCGCAATTGCCGCTTGTGCAGCCAGCCGCCGGCACATCCGCCCTGCCGAAAGCGGATACGGACATCGACCAGCAGGGCTATGAAACCATCGTCGCCAAAGCCAAACAGCACATTCTGGACGGCGATATCTTTCAGGTTGTGCTAAGCCGAACCACGATGGAACCCTGTACTGCCGAACCGCTGGACGTCTATCGCAAGCTGCGGAATCTGAATCCTTCGCCATATATGTTTTACCTCAATACCGCCGACACTATTCTGATGGGCGCCAGCCCTGAACTGAATCTGCGCGTCAGCGGAAAACGCGACCGAACCGTCGAAATCCGGCCGATTGCAGGCACCAAGCCGCGCGGCAGGGTCAACGGCAAAATCGACTCCGATACCGATATGCGGTATGAAGCCGAGTTGAAACTCGACCGCAAGGAGCTGGCCGAACACATGATGCTGGTCGATTTGGCACGTAACGACATCGCCCGCGTCGCCCGCCCCGGCTCGCGTATTGTCAGCGAGATGCTCACCGTCGAAAAGTACGAATCCGTGATGCACCTTGTCAGTAATGTCAAAGGGGTTCTTCGTGATGATTTGGATGCGCTAAGCGCCTATCTGGCGACAATGAATATGGGAACACTGACCGGGGCGCCGAAAATCGAAGCGATGAAAATCATCCGCAATCTGGAAAAAAGCAAACGCGGTTACTATGGCGGCGCGGTGATGTATCTGACCGTCGATGGACAGTTCGATAGCTGCATCACCATCCGCAGTATGCAGATTCGCGACAACACCGCCTATATCCGAACCGGCGCCGGCATTGTCCACGACAGCGTTCCGGCGACGGAGTTTGAAGAAACCTGCCACAAGGCCGGTTCGTGCCTGAAAGCCGTGCGGCTGGCGGCACAGGAAGCAAACACAACCCGTTCATAAGAGACTAATTATGGCACATTCTGTCAATATCCTGTTTATCGATAATTTCGATTCGTTCACTTATAATCTGGTCGATGAGTTCGCCAAGCGCACCTGCCCGACACGGGTCTATCGGGCGGATATCTCACTTGAACAGCTTCGGCAGGCGGTTGCCGACTTTCATCCTGACCTGCTGGTGCTGTCGCCGGGGCCGGGCAATCCCGACACGGCGGGCATTACGCTGGCTGCGATTGAGGCATTCAAAGGCCGTGTGCCGATTTTCGGCGTATGTCTGGGGCATCAGGCGCTGGTCCAGCATTTCGGCGGGCAAATTGTCCACGCCCCGCAGGTCATGCACGGCAAACCGTCTCGTATTACACATACCGGAACCGGCCTGTTTGAAGGACTGGAAAATCCGCTGCAAGTCGGGCGTTACCACAGTCTTTGCGCTATGACGCTGCCGGATTGCCTGGAGAAAACCGCCGAGTTTGAAGGCATTGTAATGGGCATTTCCCACAAGAGCCTGCCGATTTTCGGCGTGCAGTTTCATCCGGAAAGCATCCTGACTCCGGCCGGCGGAAAAATTATCGAAAATACCCTTGCCATCGCGGCACGGCTAAAAAAATCCTGACAGGAGTCCAAACAATGATAAAAATTACGCCGTTTCTTGAAATCATTTTGGAAGGCAAAGACCTGACCTTCGACCAGGCAAAAAATCTGCTGGATACCATTTTTACCGGCGAAGTTCCGGAATTGCAAATCGCCGCCTTTCTTGCCGCGATGCGTGTCAAGAAAGCCTCTGTGAGCGAGTTGGCGGGACTGGCGTCCTCACTGCGGGCACACGCCGTCAAAGTTGAAACGGGATTAGACAACTTAGTCGATACCTGCGGCACGGGCGGTGCGACCATGAAAACATTTAATATCTCGACGGCAGCGGCGCTGGTTGCCGCCGGTGCGGGTGTTTTTATCGCCAAGCACGGCAATCGGGCGATTACCAGCGTTTGCGGGTCTGCCGATGTCCTGACGGCGCTGGGCGTCAATATCGCACCCGGCCCCGAAAAAGTCGCCGACTGCATTCGCAAGGCACATATCGGATTTATGTTTGCCCCGCGTTTTCATCCGGCGATGAAACACGTTCAGCCCATTCGTCAGACGCTGGATTTTCGCACGGCATTCAACATTCTCGGCCCTTTGGCAAATCCGGCGTCAGCCAAGGCACAGGTGATGGGCGTCGCCGATGAATCGCTGATGCAGCGAATCGCCGAGACGCTCAAGATACTGGGCTTGCGGCGGGCGATGGTCATCCATAGCTGCGGCCTGGATGAAATCAGTACGATGGCGCCGACCAGAATTATTCATCTCAAAGAGGGGCAGTTTATTACCGAAACCCTTGACCCTATGCGACTGGGCATTCCGCGTGCGGATTACAACGACTTAATGGGCGGCGAAGCAGAGATCAACGCTCAAATCGTTCGGGATATTCTGTCGAACAAACTTGCCGGACCCAAAAAAGATATTGTTCTACTGAATGCCGCCGCCGCCATTATCGTCGCAGGGCTGGCAGCCGATTTTACGCAGGGCATCGAACTGGCGGATAAATCCATCTCGACCGGAAATGCCGCACAATGCCTTGAAACACTCATTCAAATCAGCAACAGTTGAGACGATTCGTTTGATGAACCAGCCCAGAATAAAAATCTGCGGATTAACCAACCTTGATGATGCACAAAAAGCCGCATCGCTGGGAGCGGATATGCTCGGTTTTATTCTCTATCCCAAAAGCCCAAGAGCTATCCCGCTCGAACAAGCCGCCGCCATTATCCGGCAATTGCCGAACAAGAAACAAACCGTTGCGGTTGTCGTCAATCCGCAGCCGGAGGAATTAAAAGCCATCGCCCAAACAGGAGTCTTTGACTGGATTCAACTGCACGGCGATGAAACGCCGGAATGGTGCGGCTCATTGGATTGGATGGGCTGCAAACTCATTAAGGCTATTCGCGTCAAGGACGCCGCCGATATTGCCAAAGCCGCTCAGTACAAAACCGATGCAATCCTGCTGGATACCTTTGACCCTGCAAGCCGCGGCGGGACAGGCAAATGCTTCGACTGGTCGCTGGTAACCGATTGCGGCAGAAAACTTTTTCTGGCAGGCGGCGTCAATTGCGATAATATCCTTGAAGCGATTGCGACAGGCGTTTATGCTGTCGATATCGGCAGCGGAGTCGAATCCGCCGCCGGAAAAAAAGACCACGACAAAATGCGGCGGCTGTTCGATATGGTACGCAGCGCCGCTCAAATGAAAGCGAGACACGAATGAAACACAATGGACGATTTGGCGCCTTCGGCGGATTTTATGTCCCCGAAGCCCTGATGCCGGCGCTGGAAGAAATCGAAACCGCCTTCGACAGGTATAAAGATGATCCGCAATTCAATGCCGACCTGAACACCCTGTACTCCGATTATGCGGGCAGGCCGACGCCGCTGTATCATGCCCGTCGGCTCAGCGAGCATTTGGGCTTTGCGGTCTATATCAAACGCGAAGACCTGCTGCACGGCGGCGCCCACAAAATCAACAACACGCTCGGACAGGGGTTGCTGGCTCGGTATATGAAAAAAGAAAAACTCATCGCCGAGACCGGCGCCGGCCAGCACGGACTGGCAACCGCCACCGTCGGCGCCCTGTTTGGAATGCAGACCAAAATCTTTATGGGTTCTGTCGATGTCGAACGCCAAAGCCTTAATGTCCACAAGATGCGGCTGCTCGGCTCGGAAGTCATTTCCGTCAAAGGCGGCACCTGTACCCTTAAAGACGCCATCAATGATGCCTTGCGGTACTGGATCGCCAATATCCAGGATACCTTTTATCTGTTCGGCACGGCTGGCGGCCCGCACCCCTATCCGACGATTGTCAAACATTTTCAAACCGTCATCAGTCGGGAAGCACGCAAGCAATGCCTTGCCCAAATCGGCAGACTGCCCGATATGGTTGTCGCCTGTGTCGGCGGAGGCTCCAACGCCATCGGCGCCTTTGCCGAGTTTATTCCCGACAAATCCGTACGGCTCATCGGCGTGGAAGGTGCTGGGCACGGACTGCACACATCCCACCATTGCGCTACATTGTGCAAAGGCTCCGTCGGAATCCTCCACGGCGCCAAAACCTATCTGCTGCAAGATGAACACGGCCAAATTCACGAAACCGACTGCATTTCAGCGGGATTAGACTATCCCGGCGTAGGCCCCGAACATTCGTACCTCAAAGACATCGGACGGGCAACCTATGTCTGTGCCGACGATGAACAGGTACTGGATGCCTTTTTCCTGCTGATGCGGTTGGAAGGCGTCCTGCCGGCTCTGGAAAGCTCGCACGCTCTGGCGTGGTTAGTCAGCCAAAAAGGCACACTGCCCAAAGAGACCGTTGCCGTGCTGAATCTGTCCGGTCGCGGCGACAAAGACATCGGTATCGTCGAACAGCGCCGGCCGCTATCCATCAACCCCGAAAACAAGAGTTAAACCATGAACTCCTACAAAACCATATTCTCACAAAAAAAGACCGCCCTTATTCCCTTTTTCGTCATTGGCGACCCGGATGAGCAAACCAGCCTCGAACTGGTCAAAACCGCCATTGACGCCGGCGTTGACGCCCTCGAATTGGGCATCCCCTTTTCCGATCCGGTTGCCGATGGTCCCACCATTCAAAAGGCCGACATCCGTTCGCTGGCGGCAGGTATGACGCCCGCAAAGGCAATCGACTTTATCGCCAAAGTCAGCGCTTACAAGCCTATCCCCATCGGCTTATTGGTCTATTACAATCTCGTATTTCAATATGGGATAGAGCGTTTTTTTGCTGACTTTCAGGCGGCCGGCGGCACCAGTGTCCTGATTGCGGATCTGAGTATCGATGATGCCGATGAGATCCTGCCGGCGGTCCGCAAGGCCGGCCTGGAGACCGTCTTTATGGCGACGCCCAACACACCCGATTGCCGGCTGCGGCGGACTGCGGATTTAACCACAGGATTTATCTATACAGTTTCTGTACTGGGTACGACCGGCCAAAGGACAGCACTGTCGGCATCGGTCAAGCCGCTGGTTGAGAGAATTAAATCGATTACCGACAAGCCCGTCTGTGTGGGCTTTGGCATCAGTACGCCCGAACACGCCGCCGCCGTCGCTCAGACCGGCGCCAACGGGGTGATTATTGGCTCCAAAATCGTCGCCTTTATCGGAGACAATCTCGGCAATCCGGAAAAAATGAAACAAGCAATTACAGACTTTATCCTCAGCGTCAAAACCGCAATAGACAAATAAAAACGCATAAGTCCATAGTTCGTAGGATGGGCTTTAGCCCATCATCTCTGAGCGTCATGCAGCCTGAAAGGCTAAGCTATGCCAGTCTAGGGCAGCGCCCCGGCTATCAACCCCACAAAACATCCAAGCCCTGTAAGGGCGGCACAGTGTTCACCTTGCCTTTTTTCCCGCTCTACTTTCTACAAGCCATTTCATAACCTCCTGAGTGTTATGATAAGACAAGCAATATGAAAAAAAGCACGATACACAGTAATATCTCGGTCCCATCGGACCACCAGTCGGCGATAATTTCCCAGCCACGAGAATGTCCGTTCGACTTTATAACGCCGTTTATAGCGTCGCATTTTACGGCCATCATAGTATTTCTGTTCCTTATTGTTGTTGCGATAAGGGCATATCAATTCGATACCCTTTTGAGCCAGCCGTTTTCGAAGCGGATCACTGTCATAGCCTTTATCGGCGATCAACCGACGGGGCTTTCTTTTGGGGCGACCTGGACCCGAACGGGGCACGGCAATCTGGCTCATCGTTTTTTCGAGCAATTTAACTTCGCTCGGGGACGCACTATCCAGGTGGTTTCCCAAAGGAATACCTTGGCCGTCGACCACCACCATCCACTTCGTTCCCTTGCCGCGTTTGGTCTTTCCGACGCAATCGCCCCTTTTTTAGCCGGTGCAAAACTGCCATCGGCAAAGGCTTCTGACCAATCCAGTTGTCCCTTTTTATCAAGTTGGGCCAGAAATGCCCGCCAGATATCAAGCCAAATATCTTGCTCCTCCCAGTCTCGAAGGCGTCTCCAGCAGGTCGAGGCGCTTGGAAAGTGCTTTGGCAAGTCTGCCCACGGAGCACCGGTTCGCAGAATCCAAAGGATGCCCTCAAATACCTTGCGATTGTCCGCCCACGGCCTGCCGCCACGCCTGGACGGCTTGGGTTTTGGCAGCAATGGTTCAATTTTTTGCCACTGTACATCCGTTAGTTTCCAACGTTGTTTTGTCATCCTTGACTCCTTAAAAAAAGGGTTAGAGTCAAGCGTACATAAGCCCTTGCAGCGCGCAAGGTTAATTTATACAAAAATTAGGTTATGAAATGGCTTGTAAGCAGTGTCCGCCTATTTCATATTGAGAGCGGTACGGAGCGCCTCTTCCGCTTTGGCCACAAAAACGAACCGCATTCCGGCTTTGGCCTCTTTGGGTACCTCAATCATATCTTTCTGGTTGCGTTTGGGGAGAATAACGGTTTTGATGCCGGCCTGTTTGGCGGCCAGAATCTTCTCCTTGAGACCGCCGATCGGCAGGACAAGCCCCTTGAGCGTAATTTCGCCGGTCATGGCCGTATCCGGACGGACGGGCTTGTTGAGCATCAGCGATACCAGCGACACATAAATGGCGATTCCAGCGCTGGGGCCGTCTTTGGGAATGGCGCCGGCCGGCACATGAATATGGTAGTCATATTTGTTCAGCTCCCGAATATCGATTGACAAGGCGGCAGCGCCGGATTTGACCGCCGAAAAGGCAGCCTGAGCGCTTTCTTTCATTACACTGCCGATCTGGCCGGTCAATTGAAGCTGTCCCTTGCCCAGCATTCTGGCCGTCTCAACAAACAGGATTTCGCCGCCGGTCGGCGTATAGGCAAGCCCCGTCGCCACACCCGGCATCGCGGTTCGCAGCGCGATTTCGGATTCAAATCGCGTCGGCCCCAGAATCTTTGAGAGGTGTGATTTTTTCGCCACATAGCGTTTTGTTTTTCCTTCGGCTATCAAGGCGGCCGCGTGCCGGCAAAGGGATGCGATAGCTCGCTCCAGATTGCGAACGCCGGCCTCCCGCGTGTAGCTGTCAATCAGCATCCCGATAATTGCCGCCGACAAAGACAATTGAGACGGCTTGAGACCGTGTTCTTTTAACTGTCTGGGTATCAGGTACTTTTGAGCGATGTGCAGTTTTTCCTTTTGGGTGTAGCCGGCCAGTTCTATCAGCTCCATGCGGTCTGCCAGCGCCGGCGGAACCGGCTCCATATAATTGGCCGTACCGATAAACAGCACTTCCGACAGGTCAAACGGCTGATCCAGATAGTGGTCGGTGAAACTATTGTTTTGCTCCGGGTCAAGCACCTCCAGCAGCGCCGATGCCGGATCGCCGCGAAAATCCTGACCAATCTTATCCAGTTCATCCAGCATAAAGACCGGATTGCGGGAATTGCATTTGCGCAATTCCTGAAGCACCCGCCCCGGTAAAGCGCCGATATAGGTTCTGCGATGGCCGCGGATATCCGCCTCATCCCGTATGCCGCCCAGCGATACGCGGACAAATTTACGCCCCATCGTCCGTGCGATAGACTTGCCAAGACTGGTCTTGCCGACGCCCGGAGGCCCGACAAAGCACAGGATAGGACTTTTGCCGGTCGGATTCAATTTGCGAACGGCCAAAAACTCAAGAATGCGTCTTTTTATCTTGTCCAGACCATAATGGTCGTGGTTCAGAACACGGCGCCCGCGAGCAATATCCAGGATGTCTTTGGTGCGAACCGCCCACGGCAATTCACACACCCAATCCAGATAGGTGCGGACCACCCCGTACTCCGGCGAACCATGCGGCGTCTTGCTCAATCGGTCGAATTCCCGCAGGGCCTCCTGATGAACCGGCTCCGGCATGTGAGCCTTGTCGATTTTCGATTTTAACTCCTTGAGTTCTTCGGTCTTGCGGTCATCCTGCCCCAGTTCCGCCTGAATCGCCTTTAATTCCTCCTGCAAATAATACTCACGCTGGTTTTTTTCAATCGAATCCCGCACTTGCCCCTGAATCTTGTTGCTTAATTCCAGCACTTCCAGCAGGTTCGCTAACGCCAGCGATATCTTCTCCAGACGCTTGATGGCGTCCGTCTCTTCCAGAAGGGCTTGTTTTTCGGCAATGGGAATATTCAGCGTCGCTGACAGAAAATCCGCTAGGGAAGAGGCATCCTGGATATTTTCCAGCATCATCCCAGCCTCTTCGGGGATATTGGGACTCAAACTAATCACTCGATTGGCGGCGTTGCGGACATTGACGACCATTGCCTGGAGCTTTTTGGACATGCGAACGGACACCGGAAGTATCTGGACGCGAGCCTTGATATAGGGGTCCGAATCCAAAAATTCCAACACGCGAAAGCGGGTAATGCCATGAACAATGATATTGACCGAACCCTGCGGCAGACGAATCACTTTCAATACCGACGCCGCCGTGCCGACATCGTACAATTCGTTGATTTTCGGGTCTTCCACATCCGGATTTTTTTGTGCAATCAGCCCAAAAATGGTTTTTTGAGGTTCGATATCTGCTATCAGTCGTTTGCTGCGGTCGCGGCCTATCGCCAGCGGCATCACGGTACCCGGATACGCAACCGCACTGCGAATAGGCAGTATCCCTATAACCTCTGGCAATATAAAATCTTGCTCGTTATTGTTATTGACTGGTATTGTTTTTTTACTCATGAATTCCTATCTTCAACCTATTGTTTTTTCCTTAATTACCATTGGTGAGTTTAATCGATTGGTGGTTAACCGCAAGCAAATTCCACCCACTTTGGACAGACGCCGGCCGAGCCTTACTGCCTGCGGTATATCTTATTGAAAAACAAAAGGTTATACGATTTTTGACAAGGGCGGATTTTGTTTGTATAGTTTTATTGTGGCAAGACCCGGGGGTTTTAGAGTCATTTGAATATCCAATAACTCACTTAATTAAAAGAAGTTATGCTCCATACCTCGTTTGGCCATGTCCGGGCTGGTGCGCCCATCGCCAGTCCGGACACGCCTGTTGTTGCGAACAATGTTGACAACGCCTGAGAATGTTTCTTTTTTGCAACACCCACCAAAAAAACCTATTTTTAACTATTAGGCCGATAAAACGCCTGTTTTTGATTTAAAAAAATAAATTATATGTTGCAAAAAATAAACATGCCTGTTTTTTTACCTTCTCAGAAGGACTAAAAATAATATCTTCTATTTTCTCGCATCCCTTTATATATAAATTACTTAAGAACATATCCAAGGAGATATTTTGAGTTTATTTCAGAATGGCATATTGGTTGCCGTATTTAGTTGCTAAGCCGGAGAGGTTCGGCGGATATACTATTATAGTTCCGAATGCGCTTCGGACGAGGGTGATTCTGAGCCGGGATACGTTACCCGGCTTCTTTTTTTTGTGTGCGGCAGAAAATTCGATGGGCAATATCGGCATTTGAGTCCGACGGATACAATTACCTGCTTACATCAGGACGTTTTAAGCCGTTGCCTTTTGAACTGGACTCCATCGTTCGTTTTGGCCATCAGAAAGCATCCAGTTATGGTTCGATGCCGAACTTTTTGAGCCACTGGTCGGTTTGAAGGCCGCCGATACCGTGGCGTTTTTCCTTTGGTTCCTGAATCGGCACAGGCCGCTCCAGTCTCTGACACACTTGCTGCCAAAACTCCGCAGCCTTGACGCCTTGACACTTTCGCCGCCCCGCCGCCGTCAAAATGCGCCGGTCGCTGCTGACAACCACCAGCCGTTTGGGAGCGGAATTGTCCGCAATCAGCCGTTCTATGACAGAATCCGCCTCGATATTCCGCCCTGAAAAAACCACCTCCAGTATTTCAAGCCCCATCATCGCCTTTTTGTTCGGCGGGCCGATGCCGTCAAAGACAATCGTCCCCCAGTCTTTGGACAAGTGCAGATATTCGCACAAGACGGCACACAAATCCATATCCGCAAAATCCGGCTCCTCGGCCAGTTTCTGCACGGCGCGCAACAAATTGTATCCGTCAATCAAAACCGGCATTGGGTTATCCTATTGCTGTAAAACGAACTTCTCCGGCGACAATCGTATTGACGACTTTGCCTTTGACCTTCCAACCGTGATACGGACAGTTGCGGCTTTTGGATATGAATTGATCGGCGTCAATCGTCCATTCGAGGGTTGGGTCAATGATGGTTACATCCGCCCGATCACCCACCGCCAGCCGCCCCTTTTCCACATCGATAACTTTGGCCGGCCGCCAGGTAAGCATTGCCAGCATCGCCGGCCAGTCAATCACGCCCGGCTCAATCAGGGCTTTGATATACAGCGGCAAGGCGCACTCCAGACTGGCGATACCAAACGGAGCTGCCAGAAATTCCAGTTCCTTTTCGCTCATCAGGTGCGGAGCGTGGTCGGTCGCCAAGGCGTCAATCACGCCGTCTTTAATCGCCTTTTTGAGGGCTTCAATATCGGCTGCCGTGCGAAGCGGCGGGTTCACCTTGTAATTGGTATCATAATCCCGCACCATTTCCTCGGTCAGCAGCAGGTGATGCGGCGATGCTTCACAGCTAACCGGCAGCCCCATTTCTTTGGCTTCGCGCATAATCTTGACCGAGCCGGTTGTTGAAAGATGCTGCGCATGATAGCGGCAGCTGCACTTGCGGACAAGCTGGATATCCCGCCATAGCATCATTTCCTCAGCCAGCGGGTCAATACCCGGCAACCCCAGCACGGTCGATTGATAGCCGGCATTCATCACGCCCTTGCCGGCCAGCGAATTATCCTGACAATGCTGACAAATGACCCGCCCGAACATCGAAACATATTTCATCGCCCGCAGCATCACCGACGCATCCTGCACCCCGGCGCCGTCATCGGTAAAGCCAATGGCGCCGGCCTGACTCATCAGTCCGATTTCCGCCAGTTCCTGCCCCTTGCGTTCTTTGGTAATCGCTCCCATCACATAAATAAAGGTCTTGCGAGCCTGCCTGCCCATGCGGTGGATATACTCCACGCCGGTCGCCTCATCAATGGATGGATTGGTATTAGGCATACAGACCACCGAGGTAAAGCCGCCGGCAACCGCCGCCGCCGAACCCGAAGCAATCGTTTCTTCTTCCTCGTCACCCGGCTCGCGAAAATGCACATGCAGGTCAATCAGACCGGGGCTGACGATTTTGCCTGTGGCATTGATAATATGAGCATCACAGGCGCTGACCTGCCCGATATGGGAAACCCGGTCGCCCTCAATCAAGACATCGGTTATCCGGTCAACCTGATTAGCAGGGTCAATCAACCGTCCGTTTTTAATTAGAATTCTCGTAGTCATAAAAACCGTTCACCTGAAATCAGTTTTAAGTTTTTCATCGTCAATTTTAACTTTTCTGCGCCGCGGCCTGGTTGACCAGAAACAGTACTGCCATGCGTACCGCCACGCCGTTGGAGACCTGCTGGAGAATCACACTGTTGGGGCCGTCGGCAACCTCGGACTCAATCTCCACGCCGCGATTGATAGGACCCGGATGCATCACCACAATATCCTTTTTCGCACGCTTCATCCGTTCCAGCGTCAGTCCGAAGAAATGCGAATACTCCCGCACCGACGGGAACATATTGCCGCCCATCCGCTCGAACTGAATCCGCAGCATATTAATCACATCCAGTTCTTCAATCACCTCGTCGAGGTTATGAGAGACCCGCACACCTAATTGTGTAATTTTGGCCGGCATCAGCGTCGGAGGCCCCACGACAACAACTTTGGCTCCCAGTTTATTCATCGCGTAGATGTTGCTGCGAGCGACGCGCGAATGAGCGATATCGCCGACAATGCCCACCGTCAACCCATCCAGCGAGCCTTTTGCCTGACGAATGGTATAGGCATCCAGCAATGCCTGGGTCGGGTGCTCGTGATAGCCATCGCCGGCATTGACCACGCAGGCATTGATGCTGCGGCTAAGCAGCTTTGGCGCCCCGCCGGCACTGTGCCGAATCACCACGATATCCACGCCCATCGCCTCCAGATTCTTAGCCGTGTCAATCAAGGTCTCGCCCTTGTTGACCGAACTGGAGGTCTTGGTAAATTCAATCACATCGGCACTAAGCCGATTGGCTGCCAGCGTGAAGCTGTTGCGTGTCCGGGTGCTGTCCTCAAAAAACATATTGACGACCACTTTGCCGCGCAGCGTAGGAGCCTTTTTGACCGAACGGGTGCTGAATTCCTCAAAGCCTTTTGCCGTATCCAGTATAAACTCTATCTCACGCCGGCTCAAATCAGCAAGTCCGATTAAATGTTTATGCCGCCATTCCACTTTGTTATCCATATATCCTTTCGTCCCTTATTCCACGACGACCTGTTCGGCGCCATCACATTCTCGCAAATAAACCTTCACGGATTGTCCCGATGGGATATTCGTCGCAAGTCCGGCGTAATCCGCCCGAATCGGCAGTTCATTGCACCCGCGGTCCACCAGCACCGCCAGCCGTATCATGCTGGGCCGGCCTAAATCCGTCAGTGCATTGAGCGCTGCACGAACCGACCGCCCTGTATGCAGCACATCATCGACCAGCAGGATAAACTTCCCATTGACATCGAAGTCGATCTCGGTTTCGCGAACCTGCGGCTGGGTGGTGCTGTGGGGCATATTGAAATCATCCCTGTACAGAGTGATATCCAGCGTCCCTTCCAGGAAAGTGCGTCCCAGTTTGGCGCCCAGCATTTGACTGAACCGCCGTGCCAACACCTCACCCCGACTGCGTATCCCGACAATCGCCACGTTGTCCGTTGGTGGAATATCAGGATATATTTTATCCACAAGTTGCTTGATGGCTTTTTCGATTTGTTCTGCTGTCAGTAAAACGTTCATTGGCCGCTTCTTTGATAGATCAAGGGTTTTATGTTCCAATTTTCCGCCGGCTCACCGCGGCCGACTGCCGGCAGTATAACCCCTGTTTTTCACAAAGCAAGTATTATCACACAAAGATTATTTGTAATCGCTCGCGCTATTTGGGGCGCAATGGCGATTTGCAAGACGCATCATTTTATTGTTTGGAGTTACAGGTGCACGCATTTCCTTGGTAGGATTACAATTGTTTCAACAAAATCGCATTGATATCGCCGATATTATGGAGAGCAGGGTCTCTCTTGATCTCGATAACCAATTGGCCGCTGGGGGGACCCTGAATATCCAGGGCGTAAACTGCGGCGGAGCTGGCTTTATCAACTCCCTTGCTGGCAAAATATGCAGGTATATCAAAACCGTCGATTGCAAGAGAACTATTAACAAATACATCCATTCCCGTCGATTCCGTGGAGTTCTTATAGAAGTACAAGTACAACTGGTAAGCATTGCCCGGTGTTACGCTCAAACGGTAGATCATATCCCGCTCGCCAGGATTGCCCAGATTCTGCGCCCCTGAAGTCGAAAGGACCTGTGCCATATTGGCCGCATCCGTTCCCTGGCCGGCAAACAGGCTGGACACATTATACGTGTGATTGCCCTCGTAGGGGCCGTGATCCATGCCATTGGTGTTCACATCGGAACATTCAACCGTAACACCCGCTATAGGAGTCGGCGAAGCCGGTTTGCCGGGATTGGTCGGGTTGTACCGTGTATCCCACCAGGTGACAGACCCGTCACCATTGACATCGCCGGCGGTTCCTGACCATTGATACACATCGCCTTTGAACTGAACCCCGCTAACGGTGTAGTTGGCGGTGCTGCCGCAGTTGATGGCATAAAGGATGTTTCCGGATAGGTTGGCGCTGATATCATTGAAATTACCAATCAGGTCAATCTTGCCTATCGTAGATTGTTGAGTTGTTGCACTGGCCGGACTCGACGGGTTTCCGACTTGGCCAAGCCCATCACGCATCTTGACCGTATAGGTGTATTGCGTGCTGGGATTTAAACCTGAATCGCTATAACTCGTTGAGGTCTGCCATCCCGAATCGGTGCCGCCCGGATTGCCCGATGTCTCGTCAAAGTAATACTCAACTGGACCCGTTTGGTCGGAACCGGCAGTAGCGGTCATAGCAATCTCGCTGCTGCTGACCGCATAGGGCGCCGCGGCAAATGTTGCCGGATTCGGCGTCGGTGGAATCGTATCGGGACCTATTACGGTGATGTTCAGAGTGGCCGTATCCCCCCCGCCGGCGGCTGTAACGCTAACAACAAAAGAATTGGCTCCAGCATCGCCCGCGCCTGGAGTACCGCCCAACGCGCCGTTGGCGGCAACCGTCAGCCAAGCCGGACCGGAAACTTTTGAGAAAGTCATCGGATCGCCCTGCGGATCAGAGGCGTTATCTGCGATTGAACTGCTGTAAGCAGAACCAACCGTAGCGTTGGCTTCATTGATCGGGTCAGAGGTAAATGCAGGAGGCGCCGAATTTAGATTGTCGCTGGTTTCTAAATTATACTCAGGAGCATAAATCAATTCCCCGCGAACAAGATTCTTGACGGTAAACGTCAAACTGGAGAAATTCGTGCCGGTACTTGTGTCAAAGACAACAGTACCGGACGAGTTGGTCGTCTTAGTTTGTGTTCCGCTGCGAGCGCCGGAGAAGGTGCCTTTGACTTCAACGTCCGCAACCGGTGAGCCAAGATTGTCTTTAACAACAACCGTTGCGCGTCCGTAATAAAGTATAGTCCCGAGCTTTGTTACCGTAATTGAGTCAACATGCATCGTGGCCGGGCCGGCTGGTGTTGTGGCGCTGGCAGGGCTGGATAATGCTGTAACATTGCCCCGGGCATCCCGCATCTGAAGGGTATAAGTGTACTGAGTGCCCGGAGCAAGCCGATAATCAGTCCACGTCGTTGACTGCTGCCAGCCCGAATCCGTCCCGCCGCGATTGCCGGACGTCTCACGGAAAGAATATTCCACAGGACCGCTGGCGTCCGAACCGGTCGTCGCCGTCATCGTGATCGTGTACGGGTTGCTTGCAGTGGGAGCCACAGCAAACGTCGGAACGTTCGGGGTCGGAGGCGCAGTATCCGCCGCAGGCACGCTGGCAACCGTCTTGAACTTCCACACCTTGCTCGGATACCGGCTGGAACCATACACTTCATCCACACGCCAGTA
>CAZICJ010000024.1:0-36229 GCA_964537635.1 uncultured Pirellulales bacterium | reverse complement strand
CAAACAGGCCTTCGTCGCCTGATAATTTAACCAACTTTTTGGGAGTTGAACCTTTATTCTTATGTTCTTGAATCAATCGACAATCCCCAAATCCTGCTTGGTGATGATGTTGTCGAAGGCATAGCCGGCGGTTTCGATATTTTCGCGGGCGCCCTGCTTGCGGTCGATGACGGCGACGATTTTCTTGACAGTGGCGCCGGCTTCGGTAATGACCTTGGCGGCTTCCAGCACCTGGCCGCCGGTGGTGGCGATATCTTCGACCAGCAGGACCACATCGCCCTTTTGCAGTTTACCCTCGACGAGCTTGGAGGTGCCATAATCCTTTTTGCTGTTGCGGACGATAATCCACGGTTTGCCCGCTTCCATCGCGGTCGCCGCCGCCAGCGCTACGCCGCCCAATTCCGCACCGGCAATCAGCGTAATATCCGGCGTCAGGTACTTGCAGAATTCCTTGCCCAAGGCCTTCAAGATGTCCGGCTGGGTTTCGAACAGATATTTGTCCATATAATACTTGCTGCGTTTGCCGCTGCGCAGCACAAAATCGCCTTCCAGATACGATGTCTCTTTAACCCGCTTGATTAACTGCTGTTTGTCCATTGTGTCTCCTGACATTTCCTGTATTGTTCCATAATTTTCTACCACAGAAATCACAGAAATACACGGAAATTTATAAAATTAGTCTTTCTATTTGTGCTTTTGGAAAATGTCCAAAATTTACAATCAATCCAAGTTTTAATTCAGTTGCTTTCAAGTAATTTAACAACTGAGATTTATGTTCGGATGATATCATTTCATCTGCTTTTAGTTCTACAAGTATTTTTATCGTAGCAAATTAAATCCGGTTTGTATGTTTGACGCAATAACTGGCCTTTGTACATCAATCTCAATTCAGGTTGAGATACAAACGGGATTTCTCGAGCCATCATTTCTTTTTCGAGGCATTCCTGATACACAGATTCAAGAAAGCCATTACTCATCTCTTTGTACACTTCAAACACGGCTCCTCGTATGGCGAAAGTTTCTTCTTCGTAAATCAGAGAGTTATTCATCATTGTTATCCTTTATTTTGAGCCAGAAAACAATACTGCTGCAATATAACTCAGAAATAATATTCCGTGCATTTCCGTGATTTCCGTGGTAGTCAATCCGCAGTAGTTAAACTTTTAATTCTACTTTTTTGCCGAGCTGGTTTTTGTATTTTCTGCGAATCGGGGCGACGGCGGCGGTGATGAATTCATCGACCTGCTGAGCCGCCCTGCCGATGTAGCGCTTGGAGTCCAATGCGGATTTTAAGTTCACTTTGGCAAATGCCGGGTCGGCCTGCAGGCGTGCAATCAAATCATTTTCTTTGCCGTGCTGCTTGACCTGTGCGGCGGCGGCGTGCGAATGGATGCGAATCTGTTCGTGCAGGTGCTGCCGGTTTCCGCCGGCCCCAACGCCGGCCATCAGGATTTCCTCGGTCGCCATAAACGGCAGCTCAGCGGCCACATGGGCAGCAATCACTTTGGGATACACCACCAGGCCGGAGGCGACATTGTTCAGAATTTCCAAAATGCCGTCCGTCGCCAAAAACGCCTCCGCCAGCGACACGCGCCGGTTGGATGAATCATCCAGCGTCCGCTCCAGCCACTGTTCGGATGCGGTCATCGCCGGACTGCTTGCCAGACTCAACACCAGCCGCGCCAGGCCTGTTATGCGTTCGCATCGCATCGGGTTGCGTTTATATGCCATCGCCGAAGAGCCGATTTGCGATTTTTCAAACGGCTCTTCCATCTCTTTGAGATTAGCCAGCAGACGGATATCGTTGCACATCTTGTGCGCCGATTGAGCGATGCCGGCAAGGGCATTAACCATCAGCATATCGAGCTTGCGCGGGTAGGTCTGGCCGGTAACCAGACAGGATTCAGCAAAGCCGAACGCATGGGCAACCATCTGATCTAATTTCTTGACTTTATCGTGATTGCCGCCAAACAGTGACAAAAACGATGCCTGTGTGCCGGTCGTGCCTTTGATGCCGCGAAACGGCAATGACACAATCCGGCGTTCCAATTCCTGCAAGTCCATCACAAAATCATACGCCCACAGCGTCGCACGCTTGCCGACGGTCGTCAATTGTGCCGGCTGATAATGCGTAAAACCCAGTGTCGGCAGACTGCGGTATTGTTTGGCGAACTTGCCCAGCCGGTCAATCAGGCAGGCAACCTTGCCGGCCAGTATCCACAGCCCTTCCCGCAGAATAATCAGGTCGGCGTTGTCGCCAATCGTGCAGCTTGTCGCGCCCAGATGAATAATCGGCGCCGCCTTGGGGGCCACAAGACCAAAGGTATGCACATGCGCCATCACATCATGGCGAAACTTCTTTTCAAATTCCGCCGCTTTGGCATAGTCGATGTCATCCAGATGCGCCGCCATTTCCTTGATCTGAACGGTGGTGATCTTTAAACCTAATTTCTGCTGAGCTTTTGCCAGTTCAAGCCAAATCCGCCGCCACAGCCGGAATTTGGTGTCGCTGCTGAAAAGCTGTGCCATTTCTTTGGAGGCGTTGCGTTCCACCAGCGGGCTGGTAAAGATATCCGTTCGATGACTCATAAGTGTCCCTGTCTTGTAATAAGTGAAGATACCACGGTCTTTGCTATCCTGCCGGCCGTGTATAAGCCGTCAGGCTTTTTGGAATTTTTTGCCGGTCAGACGTTCATAGCCTTCGATATATTTGGCGCTGGTCTTTTGGACGATATCATCGGGCAGCTCGACACCGGGGCCGGACTTGTTGAACTTGATATCTTCCAGATAGTTACGGACAAACTGCTTGTCGAAGCTTTCCTGGTCGCGTCCGGGCTGGTATTTATCGGCCGGCCAAAACCGCGAGGAGTCCGGCGTCAGCACCTCGTCAATGAGGATAATCCGTCCGTCAATCTCGCCCCATTCAAACTTTGTATCGGCCAGAATAATGCCTTTGGATTCCGCATAGGCGCTGGCTTTCTTAAAGACCTCGATGCTTTTATCGCGGACGAACTGCGCTTTATCTTTGCCGAGGATTTTGACGGTTTCGTCAAAGCTGATATTTTCGTCGTGCTGTCCCTGTTCGGCCTTGGTCGAGGGGGTGAACAGCGGTTCGGCGAGTTTGTCGCACTGTTTGAGGCCGGCCGGCAGCTTAATCCCGCAGACCGTCCCCTGCTTTTGGTATTCTTTCCAGCCGGAACCGGTGATATAGCCACGCACAATACACTCGACGGGCAGGACGGAGGTCTTTTTGACTAACATCGAGCGCCCCACGAGCTGGCCGGGGTAATCGCAAAACGGCTTGGGATAGGTGGCGGGATTATCACAAAGCAGATGGTTTTCCACAACATCGGCCAGAAAGGCAAACCAAAACTTGGATATTTCCGTTAAAACCTGTCCTTTATAGGGTATTCCCGTCTTCATAATGACATCAAAGGCACTCAGCCGGTCAGAGGCAACCAGAAGCATCTTGTCGCCAAGATCGTAGATGTCCCGCACTTTGCCCCGACGCGGGGTCGTGTTCGGTATGCTGGTTTGCAATATCACATTGGCCATTAAGTTTCTCCAGTTTATCCGTTTTTTCGTACTCACGCGAACGCGACTACTATATCCAAAATGCGGGCGGTTGCAATAACCGTTTTTGAGAAAAGTGAACATCGCAGGCAAATACAGAACCCGCAGCCGGCATCCCCTTTATTTTTCTTGCCCCGCTTCCCGCAGGGGGTATAATGAAGAACCGTTGAAGTGAGATATTGACAGAGGAAGATACCTGAACAATGAATGCCACCCCAGACAATGTAAAGCAGCTTGCCCTGCAGAAAGAAAAGGAGAACTGGCGGTTTCGCTCGTTTGTCAAGGGTTATTGCAGCATGTCCGACCGCAGACTCGACAGCTTGGTTATTGAGATTGCCGACCAAGTCTGGAAGAGTATCGACTGTACGGCCTGCGCCCAATGCTGCAAAACGCTGCGTGCAAAATTTTCCGGCAGAGAGCAACAGCGGGCGGCAAAACGGCTGGGCATAACCACAAAGGCATTTCGAGAAACCTATCTTGAAACCAAAGAAGATGAGGATGGAACCGTCTGGCAGATTCGGCAGGCCCCCTGCCCTTTTTTGCAGGACAACCGCTGTTCGATTTACGAAGACCGCCCCGCCAATTGCAGCGGCTATCCGTATCTGCACAAGTCCCGATTTCGCAGCCGGATGTGGGGGATGCTCGAACGCACCTTCACCTGTCCGGCGGTCTTTACTGTGTTTGAAATACTCAAGCAGCGGCTGCGATTCAGATAAAATTCACAACATAGAAAGGAGCGGCCTATGACCAAAATTCAAATTCTTGCCAAAGTTGAATGGAATGGATTGATGCTGTATTTTCTCGGATTGACTCTATCGATGGTGAGGGTGATGCCGCCGCAGAAAAGTGGAACCATTATTTTTGACAGCTTTCCCTGTCTGGCGATGTGTGCCTGTGCTGGATTGCTGTTGCAGGGTTGCTATGCCATTCGGCTGCCGCTGCGTCTGTTTGGCCTAACCGCCTTTGCCCCCGAACCGGATTGGAAACCATTTTTCATTCAAACTCACCGATTAGCCTGTGTTTTCGTCGGACTGGTTTTATTGAGCAGGCATCTAAAGGCTGTGGGTTCGGCAATCAATCTGCTTTTCTGGATGCCATCAAACATCCGCAGTTGGTTTACGCTGTGCGTTGAAGGCAACTGGGATACTGCCCTGGGGCAAACAGCCGCGGCTCTTCAATCGTTGTTTTACCCATTCGGCTTTCTGCTGTTCTGCTTCTATTTACTCATCGGCGCCGACGGTTTTGTCCGCCGGCAAGCCAACCGCTTTGAAACCTGTCAGATTAAGGAGTCCTGCAATGAATAAAATGCACGCTATCGCCAAAATCGCCGCTGTGATGCTGGGAATTTACCTGCTGCTGTCTTCACTCATAAGTCTCGTGTCAACCGTGTCTATGGTATCGCTAATGCAGAGGGGAAAACCAGATATGGAACAGTGGGTTGTCTATATCATTTCCGTACTAGCGGCAGGATGCTTTGTCGCAGGGGTATATTATTTTCTGATATACCGTTCGGATGCCATCGCACGAAAAATTGTCAAGCAGGATGAGATTGGCGAGCCGGCCTGTCCAACGGCGTGGTATTCGACGGCGCTGCGGCTGGCGGTTGTTATCGCCGGATTTTTCTTCCTGTCCAAAACCATCGTACTGCTGAGCAATGTATCGATGCAGATTCATCTTTATCTTCGCTCTGGACAAACAGAAACATCGCTGATTAGTTATACGGCAAGCCTGTTGGCCTATCTGGCAATTTCCATTTATCTGCTGTGCGGAGCGCCGCAGTTTGTTCGATGGCATCTTGAAAAAACAAAGAGCCAGCATAAAGAAAATCAATGAGATTAAAAGCGGGGACAGGTACAACCTGGCTGGCGCCAGAACATACCAGTCCCCGCTTTTCTGAAATTAAAAAGGCGGCTCGGGGATACCGAACCGCCTTTGGTTTTATACACTGTCGGCTTTTTACAGCAGAGCCAGCGGGCTGATGATATCGCCGTATTTGGCCTGTGCTTCGCGCAGCCGGCCGCGAATGACATCAAAGGTTGTATAGACCAGTTTGGGCGTATCGGATACCTTGGCCTTGTAAATTGCCTCAACGCGGTCGTATTTGGCAATCAGATTCGGCACGCGAATCGTGAACTGCTTGACATACGCCTCTTGAGTGTAGTCAAAGTTCAGCTTGCTCTTGAACAGCGGCGCCAAGTCTTCATATTTGGGAATCCAGCCGGTCGGCGTCTTGATTGCCTGCACCTCGCCGTGCACTCGCAGCTCCGCCCACAGCAGCCAGATCATCTTATCGAGTTTGCCGTTGAGGAATTTGCCGTTTTCATCGCGGAGGAAATAATTGACCGAGAAAATCGGCGGCGGATTGGTGATACCGTTGGCAAAATCGAGGTTGTTCTGGATATACTTGCCCAGCGGGATGGAGACGAAATCCTGATTGGCCATGATATTGAATGTCCGCACGCCCTGCTTGCCCAGCGTGGCGGCGGTGGTTTCCGATTCAATGGAAGCGCCCTTGGCGATGATGCCTTCGTTCCAGTCAAACGCCTGTTCGACTGGCACCTGGGTATCACTGTCGCGTCCACCGTAGATGATGCCGCCGACCAGCACGCCAGCCGGATTGTCAGATTGCCTGTCCAGATTGTCCAGCGCCGACAGGCGAATGGTGTAGCGGGCGTTCTTATGTGACGCCGGCACGGGCTTGCCGTCGGCATCCTTTTTGTCTTTGGTCCAGGCGCCGGTAAAATTCGTGCCGCTGTCGGGAAGCTCACTGCCCATGCCCACCCAGTAGGGCTTGCTATCCTTAATCAGGACATTGCCGAAAATGACTTCGCCCGGCGAGGTCAGCGCCTTGTAAATCACCGGGTCATCTTTGGTGTTGACATCTTCAATAATTCCGAAAATGCCCTGCTCAACATTGGCGGCGTACATCTTGCCGTTGCGTTTGCGGAAATAAGCGATATCGTCGCCGACAATGGTCTGGCCGGGCAGCATCGCCGTGGAGGTCTTGCCGCAGGCGGAGGGAAATGCGCCGGCAAAATAAGTTGTCCGGCCTTTGGGTCCCAATGCGCCCATAATGAACATGTGTTCGGCCAGCCAGCCTTCCTTGCTGGATTTTTGAATCGCCAGACGCAGCGCCAGTTTCTTGAGGCCGACGGTGTTGCCGGCGTACTGCGTATTGACCGAATAGACCATATTGGCCGTCAGGTCGATATATACACGCCGCTGCTGCCAGTTTTTCGAGCAGCCGTTCTCATCGACTTCGCCTTCGCTATGCAGGAACCGGAAAAACTCATCCGTCGGCTTGAGCTTCTTAGCCTGCTCATAACCCGGACGGTACAACAGACTTTCGCTGTGGGCAACATACGGCGAATCGGTAATCTGGATACAAGATATCGAAAATTCAGAGTTGGTCGGACCCAGACACCAGAAGCAAATCAGCATCTTGCGTCCCTTCATCAAACCCTTGAGCAAGACCTTGACCTCGGCCAGGCCGCCTTCACGCTCGATGGAATTAAGGCTCTCGCCCAAATCCATTCCCTTGGGCAGCAGATAACGCGTACTGAACGTATCGCGCCCCTGGTCGTTGACTCCGTCAAAATGATAGGTGTGTCCCGCCGTAGCCAGCGGCTTTTCGCCGCCCTTTAACGCCCACTGGCGAATCGTCGCCATATCCTCAGCGCTGTCGGTAAAGACCACGACTTCGGCCGGCTCGGTCAATTCAATCGCCTCAGCCACAAAAGCGTGCATCTTTGGGTGATCAATCGCCATCAGACGGGCGTAGTTGTCCGCACTCAATTTTTGCTTCAAAAGACCAGTTGTGTCCACTTTTTTACTCCCGAAATAGGGGTTTCTAAAACCAATAGGCACAAAAACCGCCGGATTGTAGAGACTTGCCCGTATGAAGTCAACTGTTTTTGCAAATATTTTTCAAATTACAATAATGCTGATTGTGGATAAAATATAACTATAAATCTCCCCGATTAAATCACTGTCAGGCGCAAAATAATAGGGAAACTATTGCCCGAACCCGTATCGGCGTTATACTATTCCTGTAATCTGTTCTGAAGATTTAGTAGGAGCCAGACAATGAATGAAATAAAGCCAAAAATCAGCGTTATCGAACCGGTCGGCCAGGCGATTGAGAGGGTCAAGACAATTCTCTTTCGTCCGTTCGACATCGGCAGGTGGTTTGTCATCGGCTTTTGTGCCTGGCTGGCGCAATTAGCCGGCGGAGGATGTTTTGGCGGTAATTTTAATTTCAACTCCCCCGGACGCTCCTGCCGGCAAGTCGATTTTAACCAGATCCAAAATGCAATTATAAGCAACCTCTATTGGATTATTCCGATCGGAATTATCGTAGCGGCATCCCTTATTGCAATCGGTCTGGGACTTTTATGGCTCAGTTGCCGAGGACGATTTATGTTTCTCCATTGCGTCATCACCAACCGCGCCGAAGTTGTCGAGCCGTGGAAGCAATACCGCGTACAGGGCAACAGTCTGTTTCTATTCAAACTCGCAGTGGGAGCAATCTGTTTGGTCTGCACAATCCCCTTTGTGGTCGTTTTTATTCTGATGCTGCTGCCGCTGCTGCAATCCCATACGCCATTTGACATTATGATGATTCTGCCGATGGCTTGCCTGGCGCTGGTTTTTGTGCTAATGATACTCAATTTTGAACTTGTCCGGCAGTTAACAGATGATTTTGTCGTACCGACTATGATGATGCGAAATTGCCGGTGTATGGAAGGATGGGGGCTTTTTTGGGGACTCGCACGCCGACATATCTGGCCGTTTTCGCTGTATCTGCTGTTTGTATGGGTTTTGGGGGTTGCCGCCGGTATGCTGGTGCTGGCTGGTGTGGTAATGACCTGCTGTACGGCCTTCTGTATTCTGATAATTCCTTATATCGGCACGGTGGCGCTGCTGCCGCTGCTGGTATTCAAGCGCGCGTATTCCCTGTACTATCTGGCTCAATACGGACCCGAGTGGAATATCTTCCAGCCGCAGCCCCAACCGGTAGTGATGGAATAATGGATGGACAACCGTTGATATGACCTTGCTTCGCAGACACCGCTATATTCTGTTGTCGCTGGGGATTTACTGGCCGGCGCTGTTTGTGCTGACGCATACGCCTGTTCTGGCAATTGCCGGTCAAAGCGGCATGTCGGATAAGACCATGCATGGTCTGGCTTATCTGGTTCTGGCCTTTTTTGTCTGGCTGGCAATCAGCCCCTACCAGAAAATCCAATGGAACCAAAAAAAGGTCTGGCTGGTTATCGCCGCGATTGCCTGTTACGGCGTTGCCGATGAATGGCTTCAAAGCCTTGTCGGACGGCAAATGGAACTCAAGGATTTTTTGGGAGACCTGCTGGGCATGGCAATCACACTGGCGATTTTGTCGATACTGAGCTTCTGGCCTGCACTGCTGGCCGTCTCGACGATATTTATTTTCTGCATTAGCAATCTATCCGGTCTGCTGCTGTTATACCCGCAGTTTTATCTGAATACCGCGTTTCATCTGACCGCTTATACCACCCTGGCATTGCTATGGATACAGCATTTGGACCGCTACAAGCCCCGCGGCCGAACAAGCACGCTTTGGCCGATTTGGGCAGTCAGTCTGCCGCTGGGACTGCTGGCTGCGGTCAAAATTGCCGGCCTGTATTGGGATAAACCCTTCTGGTGGGTCGATGCGGCAACGGCGGTTTTTGGAATCTGTGCCGCAGTGCTGGTCTCCTGGCTGGTATTTCGATTCGGCAAAAACGGCACAAGCCGTTGAACGGAAATCTGCTCAAGCAAAAAAAGTGAGCGGGTCTATAAGCCGAGTTCTGTATCCCTTGTGGGGATGACGGCCATTACACTGGACCGGCTGTCGCCAGCCGGCTCTGCCAACAGGTCATCCCATTGGCACGCAACCTACCCGCCGGCATTGCCCGGGCAAGGCTGCCGGCATACTTGGTCTTGCAGGAGGCGGGGTTTGCCATGCCGCTGCCGTTACCGACAGCGCGGTGCGCTCTTACCGCACCATTTCACCCTTACCGGACAGCCGAAGCCGGCCGGCGGTATCTTTTCTGCGGCACTGTCCCGCGGGTTGCCCCGGGCGGCCGTTAGCCGCCGCCATGCCCTGTCCTGCTCGGACTTTCCTCCGGATGTCTTGCAATCCGGCGGCCGTCCGACCCGCTCAATCCGCATTATACCATAACGGGGGAAAATGCGAAATCCGAATATCGAAATACGAAATAAATTAAAAATCAAAAAGTAAAATGCAAAATGAGAAGTCTGAAGACAGGAGTCAGAAGACAGAAGTGGAATTTACCAAATCAATAGATTCTTCGGCTTCGCCTCAGAATGACAATCTGTGAAATCTGCGTAATCTGTGGTTGCTCTTGTCTACGAACTACGAACTAAGAACTACAAACTGATTATGTAATCAATTTCTGTGCATTGCGAAGGGAGAAGCCAGGAGCGGTTTTTCGTAAAAACGCCCTTTCGACGGCTTTGGTCATGGTGTGCAATTCGCCGGGAGTCAATGAGCCGATGGGAATCTGTCCGCCGGCATAACTGGAATGCCCCCCGCCGGTCCCCTTGCGGTGCACCAGCGACCGAATGACCTTATCGGCTGCGGGTTGCTCGGCTTCGCACCGCAGCGACAGCAGCATCTTGCCATCGTAGAATCCATAACACAGCACCCATTCAATCACATCGTCGCGCAGCAGCAAGTCGGCCGTCTCGCCAATCATATCGGGGTTTTTCAGTTGCCCCAGATAGGTAATAACCGCATGGCCATAGACTCGGGCGTTTTTGAGCGCCGTCGAAAGCATCTGATAATAATCCCGCTCCACCTTGCCGCGCTGGATTTGGCTGAGCATGCGTTTATTGGCATAGCCGTACAGCCAGAACAACGCATCCATATCCGCCTGGGTCGTGTCGCGTCCCAAGTCCTGCGTGTCGGAACGCAGTCCGTACAGCAGTGCTGTTGCCAGAGGCGTTTCCGGCACAATTGCCAACCCCCGCAGATATTCGGTCAGGATGGTCGAAGTGGAACCATAGCGGCGGCGGATGTCGGTAAATCGGCACTGCCGCGTATTCTTCCGGCATGGATGATGGTCGATGACAATATCCGGCTCAACCGTATCGGGCAGACAATTATTGCCTGTCCCCGGCTGGGTATCAAGCATCGCAATGCCATCGAAGCCGTAAAAGTCGAGATTGACGGGGCTGCGGAAATTCAAGTCCAGATAGCTGACCAGCGCCCTGTTTTCGCCGCGGCCAATCGTGCCGCCATAGGTGAAGGAACATTGGATGTCGCCGAGCGTATTGGCGATTTTACGTAAAGCGACAGCCGAGGCGATTGCGTCCGGGTCGGGGTTGTCCTGCAGGATAATCAGCAGACTTTTGCAGCCGGCCAGAATGGCTTTGAGAGAGGCAATCTTTTTTCGCATCGTATTTTTCATCAGTATAATTTTATCTGGCCAGGATATTAATCGCATTAAAATAAAGCAACAAGGTACATATATCGGCACATGCCAGGACAATCGGGCCGGCAGCCAGCTTGGGATCGATTCGGAATGCGCGAATCAACGCGGGAATCATAACTCCCAAAAGACCTGCCGCCAGAATGGATAACAGGATGCTCAAGCCGATGGCGGCAGCGGCCAGCCCTTGTGCTTTCCAGACATAGACCGCGGCGGCAACAATTGTTCCGCAGCCGGCGCCGAGCAAGCCGGCCGCCAGCAGTTCGCGGCGCAAAGGCAGAAAAATCATCCGCCAGGAAAAAGCTCCCACCTGCAGCCGCTGGATGGTTATCGTCATCGACTGCATGCTGACGCTTTCGCCCAGTGCAAGCACCACGGTTATAAACATCGCCAGAATCACGATCTCCTGAATCAGAAACGCATATTGGGAGGTGATAATCGCGCACAAAATCCCGCTGACAATGTTGCACAGCAGCCACGGAAACCGCTCCCGAAACATCATCCAGCTTGACGCCCGGCGGCTCAGACTCAAATGCAAACCCATCATCTGAAAAAGACTGTCCATCTGGGCTTTCCTGTCCGGCGACAGGGAATCTTCCGTAAAGTGATTCAAATCGGCCACACCCGCCAGACGCCCCTGCTTATCCACAACCGGAACCGCCAGCAGTTTGTGTTTGGTCAGGACATCGCCGGCCTGCTTCATCGTGAAGTCGCAAGGCACAGACACAATGTTGCGCAGCATCAGACTGCTGATAGGAGTCTCTGGGGAATTGCCGAGAAGTTTGCGCACCGGAAGCACACCCGTGAGCCGATTGAATCCGTCTGTCACATACAGGTACACAATCTGCTCGCTGATATCATGCTGTCGAAGCTGGCAAACCACTTCCGCGACGGTCATCTCTTCCCGAAGAGCCACATACCGCTGGTGCATATACCGGCTTGTTGATTCGTTTAGAAAATCCCAATGAAACATACTCATCGTTTCGGCTCAAAAAATAAGGTCTTTACGGAATGCCGCCGCGGCAAAATAACCCGCCGCTACAGCCATTTGTTCTTTCTGAAAATAATCAGCATCGTCAATGCCACGGTTATGATGACTGCCCAGAACCCCCACGGATAGGTCCAACCGACGCTCATTTCGGGCATATCGTGAAAATTCATTCCATAGACGCCCGTGATGAAGCTGAGCGGCATAAATATCGTGGCAATCACGGCCAGCACTTTCATCACGGCATTCATCCGGTTGCTCAGGCTGGATAAATAAATTTCGAGCATTCCGGTAACCACATCGCGCAGACTTTCGATGGTATCCATAATATGGATGGTGTGGTCGTACACATCGCGCAGATACAGCCGCGTCTGTTCGCTGACCAGCAGACTGCCCGTCCGCTGCAGTGAATTGACCAATTCGCGCAGGGGCCAGATGGTCTTGCGCATCAGCGTCAATTCACGTTTGAGTTCATGAATGTGCGTCAGCACCTGATGGCTCGGATTGTCCAGCAGTTGGTCTTCCAACGCTTCCAGCCGCTCGGAAAACGTATCCAGAATCACAAAATAATGGTCCACAATCGCATCAATCAGCGAATAGGCCAGATAGTCGCAGCCCTCTCGGCGAACCCGCCCCTTATTGGTGCGAAGCCGGTCGCGAATCTCGTCGAATACATCCCCGGGGCGTTCCTGAAAAGTAATAAGATAATTTTTTGACAAAATCAAACTGAACTGTTCGCTTTCGACTTCGTGGGTCTCATAGTTGTATTGCATAGCCCGCAGCACCATATACAGATAGCCGTCGTATTCCTCCATCTTGGCGCGCTGGTTGGTATCGACGATATCTTCCTGTACCAGGGGGTGCAGGTCGAAATGTTTGCCGACTTTGGAAATCAGATTTTCATCCTGAATCCCATCGATATTAATCCAGGTTACCCTCGATTTCATTTTGAAATCAAACGCCTGGTCGATGTCGATCAATATCCGCTCCTCAAATACCGCATCATCGTAGTCCATCAGCATAATGCGCGTCTGCTGCGGCTGTGCCGGCTGCTCGCCGGTATAAACCACCGAACCGGGCGGCATTCCGGCTTTCTTGCGCTGACCGCGCAGCAACCGCAGATGCGAAGGGGCTTTTCGTTTTCGTTTGCTCATAGCGAATCCTTCAATCCGTTTCAGTTATCGGCTATCAAATGCCTTTGAATCCATTATTTTCGGTTCGGATAGCCGCTCCATCCTTCCATTCCCAGACACTTGCCTGGCCGTCGGGAGTAATCTTGACGAAATTGCTGCGAAGTCCGACCCAGCAGCCGCAGTTGACATACCATGGGTCAAATATGCCGACGCGGTGCGTATGGCCGGCCACCAGGATATCGTAGCCGTTGGCCAGACGGTCTTTTTGGTAGAGCGCCAGAATCCCCTTGAGACGGGCAGGGTCCTGGGCGGGAGTCAGAAATTCCTCATAACTATGCTCCTGCTGGCGGGATTGCCCCTTTTCAAACCGGTTGACTGAATAATTCCACAGCCGCATAAAGCTCTGGCTGACCTTCAGCAGCGTCTTTTCCGTAAAACCGCCGGCCGACAACAGCGGAGAACCCTTTTTATCCTCTATAATCCCACCCAAAATTGCCAGAATTCGACCCCAGCGGGGAGTGCCATCCCGATTAAAAGGGTCTAACTCATGGCCGTGCATAAACTTGAACTGTTTGCCGCCAATCGTGCGTAAAAAAGGGCCGGTCATCCGCTCAAAAAATGGGTGATTGAGCAATTTTGTTCCGATTAGTGCATCAAAATCCCCATCGTGGTTTCCCACAACATAAGTCGCCCCCATTTGAGCAAAGCGGTCGAGCAACGGCATCCGCTCCATCAAAACAGCGCCGATATTGGACTGCCAGAAGTCGAACAGGTCGCCGAGGATCAGCAATTCCCCGTCGAGCCGCTGGACATAATCCAAAAAGCGGGAAAAGCTGACCGCCTTGCCGTCAAAGGCGAAATTGTCCCGCGGGCCGCCGTCGCCGATGTGCAGGTCGCTGATGATGATTAAGGGTCGCTGCTGTGTCATAATAACATTAGGACATATGTACTACCAATGGGTTTTCCACTGCCACCAGTGGAATTTAATCCGAATCCTGCCTTTTTGCAAGAAGTTCATGGCAAATAAAAGAGGAACCACAGTCCTTCGACAAGCTCAGGATAAAATTACGCAGATTTCACAGATTTAAGATAGGACATATCTGTCAAAGAGCAAAAATGGGTTCGTTTTGCGAAAGTGGGTTTTTGGGCTGAAAATTAGGAATTGGGTTTGTTTTGCGGAAAAGAGAAACACTGATTACGCTGATTGCACTGATTTAAGTTCTTTGTTGTTAGCTCATGGAAAGGTAGGATTTTAGACAGGATTAACAGGATTTACAGAATCAGATATATACAGTTGTGAAAGAACAACTGCCGCGGGGGGTGGCGGCAGGCAGGTGGAATTGGGGTTCCACAACAGTCAGTATTATACCACAATCGGGCAGAAAAGCCAGTGAAAAAGAAGACTGAATTCAGAAGACAGGAGTCAGAAATGGAACTTTTCTGGTTTTACTTTTTAGACGGGATTTGCTGGATAAAAAATAAATGTCGGCAAGTTGGATAAAGTGGGCAATATGCAGCATCTTATCGGGCGTTAAAAGATTCTTACCTATTTTGACATTTTTTCCCTGCACTGTTTGGCATTCTTCAATTTTATATTCTATGTTTTTTGTAGAGCAGTTGAGTAAGTTCTTTGACAATTAAATAGCGACTCGGCCAAAAGGAAGATTAAGAGTTAAACCGCAAAAATTAAAAATGCGGACGGCCTTCGGCAGGGAATTTAATACCCCCTCCCGGCTTCGCCGTACTCCCCCTTGAAAAGGGGGAGAGCTTATAAAGGTTGCGGGTAATCCTCCTTAAAAAGGGGGAGAGCTAAAAAAACAAACAAGACACTAAAACAAACAAGAAACTATTTTTTCACCAAACTAACCGTAATCGGGTCAAAACGCGTAAAAACGATACCGAAACCATTTAGTTTAGTGGCAAAGGAGAATTTGTATGAGAACAATGAAACGCGGGTTCACACTGGTAGAAATTCTGATCGTCGTAGTCATTTTGGGTATCTTGGCGGCAATCGTGATACCTCAGTTCAGCCAGGCCAGCACCGAGGCTCGTGAAAACAGTCTCGCCAGCAGCTTGCAGACGATGAGGTCGCAGATTTCGCTGTATAAGATTCAGCACAATGACGTAGCACCCACTCTGGCGGATTTCGAAAGCCAGATGCTGATGTGTTCGAATCTGGCCGGCGATGACTTTGTGGCTCCCAATGCCAAAGACGCCGCTCATCCTTTCGGACCTTATCTGCAGGCGCTTCCCACGAATCCTTTCACCGCGACCAACACCATTGAATCCAGCGGTACTGCCGGCGACGATGGCGCAGCATGGGAATATGATGCGACCAGCGGCGAAATCTGGGCGGACGATGGCGGCACGACTGCTGCCGGTGTTGCTCACTCGACCTTCTAAGCAGAAGGCTTAACAATGCGATGAAAAGCTGGCCGGCTTCTTGAAAGAGAGCCGGTCAGCCTTTTCTGTTGAATTGGTTTAAGAGAGAAGTCAGAAGACAGAAGACCGAAGTCAGAAAAAGAGTGATGGGCTAAAGCCCATCCTACGAAATGTTGAGAACGGGGAAATAACACCCCCTCCCCCTGCGGGGACTCCCCCTTGAAAAGGGGGAGAGCTTTAAAGATTGATGGGCGATTGAATTGGGCCGAGGACGCTGAAAGAAGTTCTTAGTTCGTAGTTGTTAGTTCGTAGTAAGAGGGCATAGCAGCGAAAAAACTCAAGAACATAAGAACCCAGGAACTCAAGAATGAGAACTGGACTCCCGCCTTCGCGGGAATGACACCTCTTGTGTCTAAGAACTACGAACTTGATGATGGGCATAGATCATCCTACGAACTGTTTTGGAAAACGAGGCTTATGGAAACTCACCGAACCAAACAACTATCCGCATTGGAGCTATCCATTGCGGCGGTCGTGTTGATAGGTGTGTCGTTTGCCGTGGCGCCGCGGTTTAGCCGCGCTGCCGAAGAAAGCAAGCTGACGCAGCTATCCGACACGCTGCACCTGGTGCGCTGTACGCTGGATTTATACCGCGCCCAGCACAACGGGCTGTATCCCGGCCAGACAAAAGCCGGCGATCATGTCAATTGTGCCGAATTTGTCCGGTCGCTGACGATACCGGATGAATTTGGCCGCGAGCCGTATTTTAAAACCTTCCCATCCAACCCGTTTATGACAATGCCCGACCAGGCCAATACGATCACCTGTGTCAATTGCCCCAAGGCGCTGCCCGATGGGACGGAAGGGACGGCCTGGTGGTTTAATGCGGCAACGGGCGATTTTCGGGCGTGCGATACGAAGTTCCATACTGCGTACTGATGAGCAACCACAGATTACACAGATTGCACAGATTTTTTCGGACAGGATTTTTTATCCACGGAAATTCAGAAAAGAAATTTTTGCCACAGAGGCCACAGAGAAAGATGAGGGAAGATTTTTTTAGACAGGATTAACAGGATTTACAGAATTGAGGAAAAATCTTTCTATTAACTATGAACTTTAAACTATAAACTGTTTTGTCTAAGAACTACGAACTAAGAACTTTTTAATGAACTAAGAACTGATGGGCTAGAGCCCATCCTACTATGAACTACGAACTACGAACTAAGAACTGTAATGGATTTACAATGCTGGAAGCGGTATTCGCGATGGTGATATTGGCCGTCGCGGCCGCCGGCGTTCTGCTGCCGTTTTCGTATGCGTCAACGGTGCAGGGTGAAGCCCAGCGGCAGGCGATTGCCTCGCGGCTGGCCGCCGACCTGATGGAGAAAATCGCCGCCTGCCCGTACAGTTCGATTATTTCAACCTACAACGGCTACAGCGAGGCCGCCGGATCGCTGAGAGATAACAGCGGGCAGACGCTGACGGGGCCGGCCTATTCGGGACTGAGCCGCTCGGCGACATGCCAGACGGCGACGGTATCGGGCGTCAACTTGATATGGACGACGGTACGGGTGTATTATAACAATGCAATGATTGCACAGGTCAATACGCTGATTGGCGATCAGACGGCGCATTAGGAACGATGGCAATGGGCAAACACAAACGAGGTTTTACGATGGCCGAGCTGCTGGTGGCGCTGATGGTGGCGTCAATTGTGCTGGCGGCGGCGGCAACGCTTGCCGGAGCGCTGGCCGGCGGAAAACGGGTTACCGACCAGGTCGGGCGAACGACCGTTTGCCTGATGCAGCTTCAACATCGGCTAAGCGATTTGCTGACCCGTGCCGAAGGAGTGTGCGATTCCAACGCGGCGGGATTTTGCCTGTGGCATGATATCGATGAAGATGGGGCGATTGACGAATCGGAAAAAACGTGGGTTGCCGCCGGGGCAACCGGCGATGGACTGACCATCGGCGGCGTGGAGCAATACGATTTTTGTCTGGGTGTGGAAATCCATTATGATGTGCTGCCGCCGGCGACGAAATTGGTTACGGTGCGGTTCGATATCTACGATGGCCGGCTGACGCAGCCGTATGCGGTCAGCGGAACGCTGAGGGGAAGATGAGGGGAAGATTTTTAGACAGGATTAACAGGATTTACAGAATTGAGGAAAAATTCTAAATTATAAGCACTAAATTATAAACAAATTTAAAATTGAAAATCAAAAAGTGAAAAAAGAAGACAAATTAGTTTATAGTTCATAGTTTATAGTTGATAGTGGGGAAAAATCTTTCTATCAACTATGCACTGCAAACTATCAACTGTTCTGTCTACGAACTAAGAACTAAGAACTCCGAACTTAAAGATGAACGATAACGCAACTCAAATACGATTTCGGCACGACAGGCATCGCGGGATGGCGATGCTGGTGGTGCTGTTTATTGTCATGGCGGTGGCGATTGTCGGGGCGGGTTTTATCGCCCGCAGCGATATGGCGCTGGCGTCGGGACGCAATTTCCGTCTGCATACCGAGACGGACTATATGGCCTGGGCGGGGTTAGAACACGCCCGCGCCTTAGTGCAGGGCGCGGCAGACCCCAATATGGGTTGGACGGTCGCCCAGCCGCCGTTTGAATCCAACGCCGATTTGTATTATGAACTGACGGTACAAAGCCCAACGGTAGTTGTCTATCCCGACCCCAACGACAATCAATATGTCTATGCAGTCGCCTCCGAGTGCCGCAATCTGGCCGGCGCCAGCGAACAGGCCGCAAGCACATTGCGAGCCAAATTAGTCTTCACTCCTGCCGACGGCAAGGCAACATTGCGCCACATCAGTCGGTAAGTTAGGTCCGATAAGCCGCAACAAATCATAAAATCTCCCCCTCTATTCCAAATTGTTTCTTATATTTGTCCTGATTTTGGGCAATCTAACCCTGTATGTATTATCCCTATCACAGGGCGGACAATGGTTTTTTCAGGTCAATAAACGCCCTTTTTATATGCACACCCGAATTTTTCCGACCCTGCCGCCGTTCCAGCACCTGAACGGGCTCCGGCGCAGGGTCTGCTTCCTATAAGGGCGTTAAGCCCGCTATGGGATTTGACGAAAGAGCCAGCGGATATCGTTTGTCTTTAAGTAACTTAAGACCTGTAAAAATGTGGGTACCCTATGAAAAATGCACAGAAACAAAGAAGTCTAAAACGGCCGGCCGGATTCACGCTGGCAGAAATTTTAGTTGTCGTTGTGATTATCGCGATTGCGGCGCTGATTGCGATTCCGTCGTTCAGTTCGGCGGCGGATATGCAGGTTCGCTCGGCGGCCAATATGATTTCGGCGGATTTGGACTACGCACGCGGGCTTGCGATTACGCATCAGCATCCTTACAGCGTGGTCTTTGCACCAGCGACGGAAAGTTATGTGATTCAGGACAGCAACACGGGAACCGCGATTGCTCATCCGGTGCGTCCCAGCCAGACATTCAGCGTCGATATGACCGCCAACAGCAATTTTCGCAGCGTGAATCTGTCATCGGCGAATTTTGACGGCAACAGCGACAACGCGATTACATTTGATTATCTGGGCAGCCCCTGTTCGGGGCTGGATACCTCGGCGCCGATGAACAGCGGACGGATTACGCTGACGGCGGGCGATTTTACGCTGTATGTGGATATCGAACCGATGACCGGCTATGTAACGGTCAATCAACCTTAATATCGGATAGCGGCATGCTGGACAAACTCTTCAAAAACACGACTCGGCCTATCGGATTAGACATCGGCCACAGCTCGATCAAGATGATTCAGTTGAGCGGCGACGGCCGCAGTGTGCGTGTGGTTGCCGCCCAGCAGGCGTCGCTGGATCCGGCTTTGCATCTGGAGCCGTCTGCCAAACGCGACCTGATTGTGTCCTCGATTCGCGAGATGCTCAACCGCGGCGATTTTCAGGGGCGCCAGGTGGTCAGTTGTCTTGGCAGCGACAAAGTCAAAATCAAGAGTCTGCGTCTGGATACCGCCGAGCCGGAGCAAATCGAACAGATGATGGTTACCGAAGTTGCTCAGCGTTTCGAGTTGAATCCTGCCGTCGATGAATTGCGGTATATGATTGCGGGCAATGTCTTTCAGGGCGAGCAGATTAAAAATGAAGTGATTTTTTTCGGCATCGACCGTGTCCAGTTGTCCGAGCATCTTTCGACGCTGGAATCGGCCGGTCTTGTGCCGACGGCAATTGATACGGTTCCCTGCGCGCTGTTTCGCAGCTTTCAGGCGGCTCTTCGCCGGCGGGAAGATTGCGAGCTGGTGAGCGTGTTTGTGGATTTGGGCAGTCATTTTACCACCGTGATTATCGGCAAGGGTCAGCAGATTGTCTTTGTCAAGCAGATTCCAATTGCCGGCGAACATCTGACGGCGGAAGTGGCGTCCCGTCTTGGCGTCTCCACCGACGATGCGACGCTGCTGCGCAGCCGGCTTCGCGGTCCCGACGGTCAGGATGAGCAAACATCGCGCAGCGTGATGGATGCGATGAGCGGTACGATTGAAACGCTGGCACGCGAGATTTCGCTGTGTTTTCGATATTATGCCGTAACATTTCGCGGGCAGCGGCCTGCGGAGGCGGTTTTTACGGGAGGCGAGGCGTATGAGTCCAGCCTGATCGATGCGCTGCGCCGGCATCTGGGCGTTGCGATACGGATTGCCGAACCGCTGCGAGGTTTTGATTTGAGCGGCGCTGATTTTGACCGCCGGCGCAATCCGCAGTTGTGCGAGTGGGCAGTCGCGGTGGGAGCCGGATTGAAGGGATGGGATATCCCCGATATCCGAACCCATGAAGAAACTCCGGTATCTGTTGAGGCACCCGTATGACAGAGATTGATTTTATTCCGCAGTGGTATAAAGCCGACCGCAAGCGGCAACAATGGTACCAGCGTCAGTATCTGATGCTGATTCTGGCGGCTGGACTGCTTTGTCTGTGGTGTCTGGCGGCAGGCCATTCGGCAGCGCGGGCGTCGGCGGCAGTCAATGCGGCGCAGGCGGATTTTGAGAAGGGCATCCGCACTTATAAGCAATTTCGACAGCTTGAAGACCGCTGTGCGCAATTGAAAGTCAAATCGCAACTGCTTCATACGATCACCCCGCACAGCCGGTATTCTGCGGCTTTGGCGGAACTGGCCTGCTGTATCGGTCCCGATGTGGTGGTTTCCAACCTGGTGCTGCAGCGTCAGCCGTTGGAAAAAGGCGTTGCGGAATTGAATGGTAAAACAAAAGTTTCCGTCCAGGTCAAACCTGCCGACAGAAACGCCCCTTTGCCGCTTGCAGGCGTCGGGGTAACACAGGTTGATTTATCCGGCATTGCCTTGTCGGGCAAAGAGGTGGCCGGCCTGATTGAGGCGCTGGAACAGTCGGCGTATTTCGGCAATGTAGCGCCGGTATTCTCAAAAAATAAACAGATCGGCAATGCGATGGTTACCGAATTTGAGATTCGGTTTGATGTGATGGATTTTAGCGGCGGCGAAAGGCAGTCCCCATGAAATGGCATGAACATAAACAGGCAATCGTAATTGTTGCGGCAGGTCTGCTGGCAGCGGGCTTTGCGATGTTCGGCTTTGTCCCGATTGCCTGGCGTAAATTCGTCATTAGCCAGACACTCCAACGGCAGCGGGTGACGCTGGAACAGCTTCGCCAGGCCGATTCACAGATTGCCGCACTGGAAGAATTGGCTGTCAGGATGGAGCAGGATGCGGCAGACTTTGACCGCAAAGTGCCCGCCGAACGGCAATTCGCAGACCTCTGGGGACAGATTGCCGAGATGATGAACCGCCATCAGCTTGACAATCAGGTTGTGCGGCCCGGCGATGAAACGAAAAATCAGGATATCAATCAGGTTGTTCTGGATATTGAATGTCAGGGAACACTGAAAGACATTTTTGCATTTATTCAGGATATTGAACAGATGGAACGGTTAGTCCGATTAGAACAGCTCGAATTGAAGAATGATGCAGATTTTAGCGGACGTGTCAAATTGGCAGCCAAGGCTCTTGTGTTTTATCAGCCTGCGTCGTCCGCCAAGAGTAAAGATTTGTCATAATTTACAATGAGCCAATGAAAAATACCTATAAAACAAATGGTTCGATGGATTGGTCTGCGGCAGTGCAGTCGATAGACCCCAAGACAGCGGCGGCGGTAGTTCTGCTGTCGATCATGGCTCTGCTGTGGGGTCGTGTGTTTTTCCGCGGGGCTTCTTCGCCGGAATCGGCTGGGGCGGCTGTTTCTGTTGAAACAATAGAAACACAAAATGATACAGCGCCAGCCGCAAAGACCCCCGCCGTTCGGATAGTACCGGTCGAACTGCCCTATATCGCCGGACGGCATGACCGTCTTGTCCGCGACATATTTTCGTTTGGCGACCGTCGGTTTTTTGCCGGCCAGGAAAAGCCCGACAAAACCGCCGTCCATGACGGCGTCGGCAAGCAGCGGCAGGACTTGCTGGCTCGTCTGACCAAAGCCGTCAATCTGGATGCGGTCATCCAGAACACCGACGGACAACCTGAAAAGGCCTGCATCAACGGCCAGGTGGTCGCTGTCGGCTCGGTGGTCAGTGTAAAATTGGACGCTGTTAAATATGAATTAAAAGTCAACGCAATTGAAAATAACCGGGTTCGTATTGCCTGGGATGAAAACATCATTGAATTAAAAATGCCCGAATCGATAGAATCGGGTCTGTAAAGAAAGGTAAGGTGCAGTATGTTGTGTGTGTATGGACAAACAAAAAAATGGTTTCTAATGCTCGCTGTCGGCTTTGCCGTTGTGCTGTCGGCCGGCGTGACTGCCGAAGAAGCGGCTGCTCCGACGGTAGAAGTCAAGCCCGCCGAAGCCCCGAAAGAGGCTGCCCCCGCCGAACCGCTGAAGGCGGAAAGCTCTCCGGCGGAAACGGCTGTTGTAGCGATTAATCCACAATCTTTACAGACCATTACATTTAAGAAAGATATGGGCATCAAAGATGCCCTGCGTATGCTGGCGCAGATGTATCAGAAGAATATCGTTCCCTCAGCCAAGGTCGATGGTATGGTAACGGTTACCAATCTGTATGATGTTACCTTTGAAGAGGCGCTCAAGTCGGTGCTGGGGACCCACCGTTATGAAATCAAGGGCAATTTTGTTCAGGTCTTTACGATGGAAGAATTCAAAGCCGACAAGAGCCGCTTGGAAAATGCGATTATTGAACTGTTTTACATCAATGCCGATGAAGCCAAGAAGCTGGCAGAGCCCCTGCTCAGTGATATGGGCAAGATCGGCATTACTACACCCGCGATCAAAGATATGGAAGCGGGCAAGGGCGGCGATTCACTGGCGATTCGCGATATGCTGACAGTTTCTGACTATCCCGAAAATGTCAAGGCGATTAAAGAAACTATCGCCCAAGTCGATAAACAGCCCCCTCAGGTCTTGATTGAAGTTACAGTGCTGGAAGCCGAACTGACCGAAACCACGCAGTTTGGAATCGATTTCAAGTATCTGGATTTAGACATGTTCGATTCAGACGATATTGACCCCGGCAACGGGCTGCTCGATGGTCTGGGCGATTCCGGTATTGCACAAAGCGGTTTTAACACACCCGGAACCGGTTTGAATATCGGCATCATCAATGATAATGTGAGTGTCTTTATTACCGCATTAGAATCGATTACCGACACAACCACATTAGCCAACCCCAAAATCCTGGCGCTGAACAAACAGGCAGGCGTTGTGATGATTGGCGACCGTAAGGGTTATATTACAACGTCAAACATCGGTGCCGAGGGAGCGACGCAGCAAGTAGAATTTCTGGAAGGCGGCACACGCCTGGCGTTTCGCCCCTTTGTCTGTGATAACGGACTGATTCGTATGGAAATCAACCCCAAACAAAGTACACCTGATGTCAAGGTTGAAGGTGCATTTGTGCTGCCAAGCGAAAAGACCACTGAAGTTACAACCAATGTAATGGTTCGAGATGGAAAGACGATTGTCATCGGCGGTTTGTTCAAAGAAAAAACGACCTTGACACACAGCCAGACACCTCTGCTGGGCGACCTGCCTATCATTGGCTACTTATTTAAAGGCATCAATGACAAATCAGAACGGGTAGAGTTGATTGTCCTGCTGACGCCTCATATTATCACAGAGCCTGAACAGGCGGATGGCACGCTGCGCGAGCAGGATGTCGAACGGCTTGCCTGGAACGCCCGTCATAATCTGACCTGGATGAGCCGTGCCCGCATCGATGAAGAGCGCTATGCCAAAGCCGTCAAGCTGTATAATGACGGCGACAAGGCCGGCGCAATGGCGGAACTCAACAGCCCCTTTGCCATCGAACGCAATTATCTGGACCCTGCCCGGCTCAAAGAGCGGATTATCCGCGAAACGCAGCCCGGCGAGGTTGACCAGATTGAACGGATTATGCTTCGCAAACTGGAAAAGGAAGAATCCGGCAAGTGGATGCGTAAATAAGATGCAGTGTGCCTCGGCCGGCCTCGGCCGGCCGAGGTTTTTAACGTATCGAAATTTCAGGATTTGACAGGAGTATTCAGATGGAACGGACACAAACAATCTTTAGCTGCCTGACGGCGGCATTTCTTGTTTTTGCCTGCGGCTGCGCACAGCCCGTCGATAAAAAGCAGGCAATGGTTGAAAAATACAACAAAAACTCCATCAAGGTCAAGCTGCCGGTGGTGGAAAATCTGCTCGAACAGCAATTGGTGGACCAGGCTCGCCGAACCACCAATGAATGCCTTGCCGCCGAGCCGGATGATCCGGCGGTGCATGTGATGGACGGCAAAGTCCTTTGCGCTGAGGGCAAGATTGACCAATCCCGCCAGGCGTTTGAAAGGGCCGTCGAGCTGGATGCAAATTCAGATATGGCGTGGTATCATCTGGGCATCATGGAACAGTCGCAGGGCAATCACGAGATGGCGCTGACCTATTTCCAGAAAGCCGACGCCATTAAGCCCCAGGAATATCGATATAGCTTGTCGATAGCCAATTCGCTGGCTATTCTGGGACGCAATCAGGAGGCGATAGACCTCCTTCTTGGAGCCAAGCAGAAAAATACCCGCAACGCCGCTGTATTAGCCGAAATGGCCGCCATCATCGGCCGCTGCGGCGATATCGAAGGGTCGATAGACCTGTACAAAAGAGCCCTATCGCTCAAGCCCGACGACGCCAAAATTATGCAGCCGCTGGCGGATTATTACGTGATACAAAAGCAGTGGGCGGCAGCGATGGAAATTTATGACAGTCTGGTGCAAAAAAGCCCGTTTATCAACGAAGACTACCTGAACAAGCTGGCGATGTGCAGTTTTAACGCCGGCCGCTATGACAAAGCACTCGGATGTTATGACCAGTTAAGTGTGCTGCGCCGCAATGACCCGCAAATCTGGCTCAAGATGGCTCAATCAGCGCTGGGCGCCGGGGCAGCAGAGCGGGCAATTCTGTGTGCCGACAAAACCCTTCAAATGAATCCCGCCTGTACGGAGGCCGTCGCGGTCATCGGCTGCGCTGACTATCTGAACAAACGCTACGACAAGGCGATTGCCACTTTTGCGCAGCTCATTATGGACGATAAGCTGGGCGGCTTCGCCTGGTTTATGACCGGACGCTGCTATGCCCAGCTTGGAAAAACAACCCTGGCGCAAAATGCGTTTGACCGGGCACAGCAGATGAATCCGGACAGTTGCTTAGTAGCGATGTTCGTCAAATAATCGATTGAAAAACAGGCTCAACCATGAAAAAACTGGCGTTGACACTGTGTATGCAGCTTTGGGGACTTGCCGCGGTCTTGGCGGCAGTGGTCGCTGCCGGCTGGATGGGCATATCCAGAGCCGCTTGCGCCGGATTGGGATTGCTGTGCCTTGCCGGCGCCGGGGTATCGGTCTATCTGGCACATCGAGTTTTTATTCAGATAAAAGGGTATGCCGATTCCATGGAGTACCAGACAAGGCAATCCGCAGAACAATTACAGCAAGCCCGCCATGAAATACAGGAATTACACTTGCAGCTCAAATTGCTTGGCCGCCGCAAAACCGGCATTGAGACTATTTTGGACAGCATTCAGGATGGCGTCGTGGTCAGCGACTGGCAGGACAGAATCGTCCTTTTTAACCCAGCCGCCGCAGCCATCCTGGGCATCAGCGGCCAAATGATGGAAAACCGCCCAATCGCCGACTGGATTGCCAAGACCCGCGAAGGCAGATTGCGCCATGTCCGGCGGGAATTTACCCTGACCGGTCAGGGACAGACGCTGGTGTATGATGCGGTCTGTTCGTGCGTCGCCGATGAGACTGGACAGATTCAATCGGTTGTTACCGTCCTGCACGATATCACACGCGAAAAAGAAATCTCGCAGGCAAAAAACGATTTTGTCAGCCATGTCTCCCACGAATTAAAAACCCCGCTGGCGTCCATCAATGCATACGCCGAAATGCTCATCGACGGCGAGGCGCAGGACGACAAAACGATTCAGGAATTCTGTACCATCATTCAAGGACAGGCACAGCGGCTCAACCGTCTTATCGAAGAAATGCTCAATGTATCCCGGATTGAATCGGGACTGATGAAGGTCAACCGCTGCCCCAACAGTATGACGCTGATTATCCGTGATGCGGTGGAAATGATGAAAAGCACCGCCGGGGAAAAAAATATCACTATTCACTCGCCGGCGCCGATTGTCTATGACCAGGTATCCATTGACCGGGATATGATGATGCAGGTAGTCGTCAATCTGCTCAGCAACGCCGTCAAATACACGCCGGCCGGCGGGTCGGTCGCCATCGACAGCCAGATTGACGAAGCCGACGGCAAATTGACCGTATCGGTCTCGGATACCGGCGTTGGGATTCCTGCCGAGGATATCCCGAAATTGTTCGCAAAATTCTTCCGCGTGGAAGCTAATAAAAAAGTCGCCAAAGGCACCGGATTAGGCCTTAACTTAGTCAAACAAATCGTCGAAACAGTGCATGGCGGAACAGTGTTCGTCCGCAGTCAGCAGGGCAAAGGAAGCACTTTTGGTTTTACCCTGCCGCTGACCGCCCAGACCGCCCTATCGGCAGTCCGATAACCCATAACGCATTCTGTGGAGAAAAACCATGACTGACAAAAAAATATTAGTCGTTGATGATGAATTTCATATCGTTCAGGTGATGGCAATCAAACTGCGCAACAACGGCTTTGAGGTTCTGACTGCCGAAAACGGGCTGGAAGCCTATCAACTGGCCTGCCAGCACAAACCCGACATCATCATCACCGATTACCAGATGCCCCTGTGCAGCGGGCTGGAACTGATTGAGAAGCTGCGTGCCGGCGAATCGACCGCCCTGATACCGGTGGTCATGCTGACAGCGCGGGGTTTTGCGATTGATGACGACTTAAAACAAAAGCTGCATATCAGCGCCTGCCTGAGCAAGCCGTTTAGCCCCAGAGAAGTGCTGGCGACGATTGAAGAAACGCTCAAGCAATCGGCGGTTTTATCACAGGCATAATAAACCATACCGACGGATAAAGATAGATGGACGACACGATAGAAGATACTCTAACTGCGGCACAGTACGCCCTGTTAAACCGGCTGGCTCACAGCGTCACCAGTCTGGGAATGAATCTGCTGGTGTTCAACCAGCGGCTGGATTGCATTTTCCAGGCCGACGGCGGACGGTTTGCGACCGACGCCGCATCCCTGGGCGAGCTGCCGCAGCAGATTCTGGACAGCCCTTGCGGCAAAGCGGCCGCTTATGGCAGCCGGCAGACGCTGTTGGGCTGCTGTATGGCGTACAATGAGCAAAAAGCCGCAGCGGTGATCGATATAGGTTCGATGGCGATCAATGAGCGGCTTGGCCAGTACTGCCGTTCGCACCAGCTCGATGAGCAGGAACTTCTAAACCTGCTGACCCCGGGACTGCATGGCCAGAGTTATCCGGCTGGACTGCTGGAAAGTTTTGCAAAAGATTTTACCGCGGCTAATCAGACATCCTGCCAGCTCGAAAAACTCACTAATGAATTGTCGCATACTTACGAGCAGATTGTGCTGCTGTATAATCTCAGCACGCACATGAAGGTTACCCAATCCAACGCCGAGTTTTTGCAGTACGCCTGCGATCAGCTCAGCAGCCTGATCAATGTCGAGGGGCTGGCGATTTATCTGGAAAAAAAAGTGGATGGACAAAAACGGCTGGTCTTGACCGCCGGCTGCGGTTATGTGTCCGTCGACGCCGTTATGGCCGATATCTTGCAGGTGCATCTGGCCGCCGAACTGGCCGCTGGCAAGGAAGCCCTGCTGGACAGCGGCGCTTACGGGCCGTTCAAATACAGTTGGAATCCCAATGTCCGCAGTCTGATTGCTGTCCCGCTGGCAGGCGGCGACAAAATTATTGGTTTTCTGGTGGCAACCAATGCCCTTAGCAAACCCGATTTCGACACTACCGATGTCAAGCTGTTTAACTCCATCGCCAACCAGTGCGCGGTATTCATCGAAAATGGAAGACTTTTTGCCGATCTCAAGGATTTATTCATCGGTTCGCTCAAGGCGCTGACCAGCAGCATCGATGCCAAAGACCAGTACACGCGCGGCCATTCCGAACGCGTTGCGTTTATCGCACGCTGGGTTGCCGAACATCTGCACCGCCGCGGCGCCATCGACGCCGATCAGGTGCATTATGTCTATTTGTCGGGCCTATTGCACGACATCGGAAAAATCGGCGTCTCCGAAGCCGTCCTTCGCAAACGCGGAAAATTGAACGACGAAGAGCGCGCTGTCATTGTCGCCCATCCCCGAATCGGAGCGGCAATCCTGTCCGAGATTTCTCAAATGCGGCAAATCTCTCTGGGCGTCCTGCACCATCACGAACGCTACGACGGCAAGGGGTATCCCCACGGCCTGGCTGGGCTGGCTATCCCGCTGGCAGGCCGCATTATCTGTCTGGCCGATTCGTTCGACGCAATGACTTCCAAGCGCGTCTATCGCGACGCGATGAGCCTCAAGCGGGCTCTGGCCGAAATCGAAAAAGGCAAAGGCACGCAGTTTGACCCCGACATCGTCGATGTCTTTTTGGACAGCGATATTGAAAAACTCTGGCACATCATTCAGGATGGCTTCATTGAAACCTGGGATTACAGCAACTTTGGTGAATTCGGCGCCAAAGCCGTCGGAGTATTGCTGCGATGAAAATTGAACTGCAAAATTACAACGATATTTCTGTTGTCGGGCTTCAGGGTGAGTTCACGCATGAAGCCCTCAAGCCCTTCGAGGATGCCGTCAGCAGTGTTCTGGCCTCAGCGCAGATAGCCGGCGTCGTTTTGGATATGAGCAAGGTGACGCTGATGGACAGCAGGACGCTGGAGTATCTGCTGGACCTCAACGACCGCTGCCGCGAGAATCTCCGCCAGCTCAAACTGGCCGGCCTGGATGAAACCTGCCGAAAAATTCTTGAAGTAACCCGGCTCAACCGGGAACTGGATGCTTACGGCGAAGTCGCCGAAGCGGTTAAAAGTTTTGTCTAAAGGATTGATATAAACGCTATGGCCGAAATTGCCGCCAATAAACGCATTCAGCTTGGACAGGTGCTGCTGTCGCGCGATATCATTACCGCCGACCAGATCGAAACCGCTCTGTCCCAGCAGCGCAATTCCGGCAACAATAAATTGCTCGGTGAACTGCTGGTCGAACTGGGCTACTGTACCGAAAATCAAATCGCCTCCGCTTTGGCCGAAGCCTACAATGTGCCGTATGCTCCGGTCAGTCCCAAATTGTGCGACCCGGCAGTCGTAGAACTGCTGCCGCGGCAGTTTCTCGAAGAACATGTCATTTTGCCGCTGTTTAAGGTACGCGGCGTATTGACCATTGCAGTCAGTGAGCCGGCCAATGTCTTTCTGATGGACGAAATCGAGCGTCTGGCCGGCTGCAGGATTCAGGTGGCCTGTGCCACGGCTCACGATATCCGCGCCACGCTGCAAAGCTATATGCCCTCGGCCAATGTCTTTGTCATCGACGATATCATCGACGACAAGGCGCTGGACGATTTTACAATGATTGAAAATATCCCGCTGGATATTTCCGACCTGGAAGAAGTGGCCGGCCAATCCCCCGTCGTCAAATTGGTCAATTATCTGATTTATAACGCCGTTGGCGAAAACGCCAGCGATATTCATATCGAACCCGACGACAAAAAACTGCGCATCCGCTATCGGGTGGACGGCTGTCTGTATGAAAAAATGCGGCCGCCCTACCAGATGCACGCGGCAATTGTGTCGCGCATCAAAATTATGGCCGAACTCGACATTGCCCAGCGCCGTCTGCCGCAGGATGGCAGCATTCATGTCCTGATGCAGTCGCGACCCATTGATTTGCGTGTCTCGGTGATGCCGGGTATCTATGGCGAAAAAGTCGTCATTCGTATCATCGACGTCCGCCGGATGCTGACCAATCTGGAATCGCTGGGCTTCAGCTACGAAAATCTATGCCTGTTTCGCAAGATTATCGATTCACCCAACGGCATTGTGCTGGTAACAGGTCCCACCGGCTCCGGCAAAAACACCACCCTGTACGCCGCCCTGGCCGAACTCAACGGCGAATCTGTCAATATCTGCACCGTCGAAGACCCGGTCGAATGCAACATCAGCGGCATCAATCAGTTTCAGGTTCACGATGCGGCCGGTTTTACCTTTGCCGGCGCCCTGCGGAGTCTGCTGCGGCAAGACCCGGATATCATCATGGTCGGTGAAATCCGCGACCAGGAAACCGCATCCGTCGCCGTCCAGGCGGCATTGACAGGCCATCTGGTACTTTCAACCCTGCATACCAACGATGCGCCCGGTGCGGTAACACGGCTGATTGATTTGGGCGTCGCGCCGTACTTAGTCAGCGCCTCGCTGATTGGCGTACTGGCACAGCGGTTAGTGCGAAAAATCTGCCCCAACTGCAAAGAGGAGTACGAGCCGACCGCTCCGCTGCGCCGTGCCGTGGAAAAATGGGGCGGCGGCATTGCCAAATACTATCGCGGCATCGGCTGCAAAAAATGCCGCAACAGCGGCTATGCCGGACGGATTGCCATCCATGAACTGTTTATTCCCGACGATGATATTCATGATAAGATCACGCAGGGCGAAACTCTCAAGGCAGTCCGGCAGGCGGCCGTCCAAAAAGGAATGAAGCCGCTGTATTTAGACGGACTGGAAAAGGTGCGGGCGGGTATTAGCACAATTGACGAAATTCTGCGCGTCGCCGATGCGCCCAGCACATAAGGAAACGCAATGGCTCCATCCGCACTCACTACCGAAAAACCGATCCGCAAGTCCGATGACAGCACCCGGCCTGCTGCCGCCTCGCGCAAGCCCTATGTTCCAACGCCGGCGGCAAGCCCCTATGCAAAAATGCGCGTCAAAAACTCAGACTTGATTCTGTTCACAACCCAGCTTTCCGTCATGCTCGAAACCGGCGTTGTTCTCAGCGACGCCATCGAAGCCATCGCCGACCAGATGCGCCCCTGTCCATTCCGCTATGTCGTGCTGGATATTGCGATGCGAATTAAAAACGGCGATTGCTTTTCGTCCGCACTGGCGGTCTATCCGAAGGTCTTTGACACGATGTTTGTCTGCATGGTCAAGGCGTCGGAAGCATCCGGACGGATGTCGCACATGCTCGAAGTGCTCAGCGGCTATCTCAACGCCGACGCCGAAACCAGAAAGCAGGTCAAAAGCGCCATGATTTATCCGCTGATTATGCTGCTGATGGCTGTATCCGCGACCGGTTCACTGATGTTTTTTGTGCTGCCGCGTTTTACCAAAATCTATGAAGCCCGCGGCGCAGCGCTGCCTAAATTGACCCAAATCCTGGTCAGTTGCAGTTCCCTGCTGGCCAATCCGACCTTTATGGCGTCGGCCATCACGCTGGCAATCACAGGCTTTTTTGCCTTTTCGGTCTGGCGCAAAAAGCCGTCAGGCCGCAAAGCCCTCGGCTGGCTCAAAATTCATACGCCCATTTTCGGCACGATGTTTGTCGATGCCGTCCTGACCCGCAGTATGCGTATTTTGGCGACGATGGTCAATACCGGAGTCAGTCTGCTCGAATCCATCGATGTGATGCGGCAGTCCTGCGATAATTACTATTTCCGCAGCCTGTGGGCGCATGTTGACGCCAAAATTCGGGATGGCTGCCAGCTATCGGACGCCATTCAAATCGCCCCCAACAGCAATCTGATAGCGCCGGGCATTATTCAGATGCTGCGCGCCGGCGAAAAGTCCGGCCAGATCGGCAGAGTCTGCGACAAGGTCTCAGTCTTTCTCGAAAAGAAACTGGCCAACTCCATCCGCACAGCCACCACCTTGATAGAACCCCTGATGATTACGCTGATGGGATTGGTCATCGGAACGATTGCGATTGCCTTGCTACTGCCCGTCTTCCGCATCTCCAGCGTCATGGCGCATTAAAAAAGAGGCGGTTTTCAAGGCCGCCCCTTGGGGTGTTGGCTGGTTGCCGAAATTACATATCCTTTACGTCGGGATGTTGCTCAAACGGAGCGGCAACAAACCAGACTTTGCCGCACTTGATTTTCAGTTTGACAATATCGCCTTCGATGAGCATCCGCATCCGGCTTTCGCCCAAGGCAATATGGTCAAACTTCAACCCCTGTAATGTGGGCAGGTCTGCCGCGAATGCCGGCGAGCGGTCCAATGCCGACAGAGCATTGGCAATCGACTGCGAAACCATCATCGAAGAGCTTTTCAGGACAGTACTGTCATGCGTCAGAGCCGCCGCGTCGTCCTCGAACTGCTTTTTGAGTTTCCGCAGGATTTCGATTTGCTTGGCATTTGCGTTGGCATAGGGAACGTTGAGAACCTGACTGTCCATCACCGCTTCGGCATCGAACCGCAGGTTGGAACGGGGCTTTGTGTTAGGCCCGCGATAATCTTCCTGCGTGAAGCCGTACTTGCGAACGGCGGTGGATAGCTCTTCATCAAAGGCCACCATATTGAACCAGTGGGTGCGGCCATCCTCATTATGTCCCCATCCGGCCACCACGCTTTCGCTCTGGCTCAGATAGTCGGCCTTGGGGTTTTGGATATAACCCAACACCTGCGCACTGGTGCTCTGCCGCAGCACGGTCATATAGTACCGCTCATACACCTCGTTTTTGCCCAGTGTTCTGCAGCCGGCAGTCAGCGACAAAATTACCGCCGCAGCCGCAAAAATCCATTTGGTTGCCATACCGGCGCTCCCGTAATTGAATTAGACTTCTTTAGACTTAATCCATTTCATCATTTTGCGAAGTTTTTTGCCAACGGTTTCAAGCTGACAATCGTGGTCTTTGTTATAAAGAGCGTTGAAGTTCTTCAGGCCGCCCTTGTATTCATCGACCCATTCTTTGGCGAATGCGCCGCTGGTGATTTCGCCAAGGATTTTCTTCATTTCGGCTTTTGTCTGATCCGTAACAATGCGGGGGCCGCGGCTCAAATCGCCGTATTCGGCGGTATTGGACACGCTGTACCGCATATAGTTGATGCCGCCCTGATACATCAGGTCCACGATGAGCTTGACTTCGTGCATACATTCAAAGTACGCGATTTCGGGCTGATAGCCCGCTTCGACGAGGGTTTCAAATCCGGCTTTAATCAGGGCTGTCAGACCGCCGCACAGGACGACCTGCTCGCCGAACAAGTCGGTTTCGGTTTCTTCTTTGTAGGTAGTTTCGATAATGCCGGCACGCGCCCCGCCGATACCGTTAGCCCACGCCAGAGCAACCTGCTTGGCAGTACCGGATGCATCCTGATAGACCGCAATCAGACAAGGGACGCCGCCGCCCTTCTCGTATTCGCTGCGAACCAGATGGCCGGGCCCCTTGGGGGCAATCATCACGACGTTGACATCTTTGGGCGGCTTGATGTAGCCGAAATGGATATTGAAGCCGTGGCAAAAGCCCAGCGTCTGGCCGGCCTTGAGGTTCGGCTGGATTTCCTTTTCATACACCTTGGCCTGGACTTCATCGGGCAGCGTGATAATGATGAGAGCCGCGCCGGCAATCGCTTCGGCGATGGCAGTGGGCTTAAAGCCGTGCTCTACCGCCAGCTTGAAATTGTCGGTGTTGGGCAGTTCGGCGATATTGACATTGATGCCGCTGTCGCGAAGGTTCTGGGCGTGAGCATGACCCTGACTGCCGTAGCCAACGACGGCAACGGTTTTACCCTGAAGCGCGGTAATCGGGGCATCCTGTTCATAAAACATTTTAGCCATAATACTTAATTCTCCTAAAAGATGAGTTTGTTTTCTCTATTTTTCCTGGAATCCAGCCGGACACGACCCGGCGACAACTATTTCAAAGCGGGCTAATATTACGGCTTTGCCAGCATTTTTGCAACCTTTTTCTGGGAATCCAAAAAAAGAGGGACGTTTTGCGAAAAAGTGAAACACTGATTGTGCTGATTGTAGATAGGAGAAACCACAGTCCTTCGTCAGGCTCAGGATAAAATTTCACTGATTCCACAGATTTAGGATAGGATTTAATTGTCAAAAGAAAAAAATGGGTTCGTTTTGCGGAATTGGGTTAAACACTGATTACGCTGATTTCACTGATTCCAGATAAGATTTAGTTGTCAAAGAGCAAGAATGGGTTCGTTTTTCCAAAAACCAAAAAACCATGTATATAGATATATAAGTATGTAGGTATATATGTAATTGTTCAAGAACAACGGCCGGCGGGGAAACTGCCCGCGGGTGGAGTGGGGTTCCACAATACGCGTATTATACCAGAAAAGAGCGGAAAAGTACAGGCAGAAATAATCTATGAAACCGGAGCCTCCCGGTTTGGGGTATAATACGGGATCAGTGTCCCACACCCCGTAACTTACGTGGTCGTCTCGTGGACGCCACAGTGTTAATATCAGGAGGCTCCTATGGACAAGTATATCGGATTGGATATGGATAGCAAGAAGATCGTTGCCTGTGTTGTGGATGGGTTAGGGCGGGAAAGTTTTACCACGCTCAAGCCGGACCTCGGTGCGGTGCGTCGGTTGATTGCGGATCACAAAATGGATGGCAGCCGAGTTTGTGTGACGTACGAAATCAGCGGGCAGGCGGGCTGGTGGTACGACAATTTGTCGGATCTGGCTGATGAGGTTGCGGTGTGCAATCCAACCCAGATGACGTGGATTTATCGTACGCCGACGAAGAACGCCCGGATGGATGCTCGCAAGATGGCGATTTTGTATCGGATCGGCGAACTGCCGACGGTGTATATGCCGGATGTCGAAGTCCGTCAATGGCGTAAGCTGATTGGGTATCGTCGGGATTTGCTGATCAAACGGGTGCAGGTAAAAAATCAGATTCGCGCCTTGGTCAAGTCACAGGGCGTGACGCACCCGCCTGCCGCAGGGAGTTGGTGGAAGCGGGTGAATCTGGCCTGGCTGCAGTCGCTCAGTCCCGGGACAGCGTCTTGTTTGTCGTTATGGCGAATGGAATTGGACGGCTTTTTAGAGCAATTATCGTTGCTGGAATGTCAGATTCGTCAGGCCACGACGCATTTAGATCAGTCTTTGAAGACCCGGCCCAACTCCGAGTTGTTGTTAAGCATTCCGGGCATCGGCCCTCGTACGGTCGAAGCAATGCTGGCCTATACGGATGATATCCGGCGGTTTGGCAATTCCAAACAGTACGGCAGTTACTTTGGTCTGACGCCGAAATTGGATGAAAGCGGCTCTGTGCGTCGGGTTGGCCATATTACCAAGCAAGGGCCTTCAGTCGTTCGGTGGCTGCTGGTAGAGTGCAGTTGGATTGTGATTCGCAAAAGCCCCTCGCTGCGGGCGTTTTATGAGCGTGTTTGCGGGGGTCAGAGCAATCGCAAGAAGATTGCGATTGTTGCGGTGGCCCGCAAGCTGACGGAAATTATGCGTGCGATGCTGCTGACGAATCGGCGTTTTGATGAGTCGCTGGTTCACCAGCCGGAATCGATACAAGGTGTGGCCTAAACCGATAACGCCTTGACGCCGATAGGTTGATCTCCGGCGGCAGACCCTGGAATTCTCAATGTCCCATTTTTGGATAGGACGCGGTAAAGAATAGGGCTGCCGACCGCAGGCAGACAGATGTGCCGTGGAAGACCACGAGTACGAATAGGAGTGTGGGGCTCAACCTGATCCAGGCGGGCTGTCCGCTCGGCGTGCAGCGGGCAGGACTGCGACGAGCGCGCCAGACGGCCCATTCTCGTCCGCCCGCTGGTCCGAGCGACCAGCCCGCGGAGAGCGGTAAAATGAAAGTGAGAAAAAAATGAAAAAGAAAAGAAATTAACCTTGACCGGCTCCGGTTCATAGGATTGAGAATGTAGAATAGTGAATTTAGAAATTCAGGAGGGGATTTTTAACGCAAAAGACGCTAACGGCGCAAGGGACGCAAGGGGGATTTCTTTGACGGGATTAACGGGATAGACGGGATTCCTACCACAGAAATCACGGAAAAACACGAAAAATATGGAAAAGGATGGAGTTCTTGGACAAAAGAAAACGGGGTATTCACCACGAAGCACACGAAGGGGTACGAAGATTGGGGAAGCGGTTTTGGGAAACATGATCTATGTCAGAATTTGCAGGTGGATGGCCTTGCTCCAAACACGTTTGTGTGTACAAGCCATTTCATAACCTCCTGAGTGTTATGATAAGACAAGCAATATGAAAAA
>CAZICJ010000023.1:0-36587 GCA_964537635.1 uncultured Pirellulales bacterium | reverse complement strand
ACCCGAAAACAATTCCACCTTAAACACCTGTCCAGTTTTTGGGGACACGCTCACTGCGGCTTCTTGCGTCTAAGAACTACAAACTAAGAACAACGAACTTTATTGTGCAGTTTTAGGATTCGACGGGCAGGTGGGGGATTCGGATGGTAAAGACGGTTCCTTCGCCGGGCAGGCTTTGTGCGTCGATAGTGCCTTTGTGCAGCAGGACGACCTTGCGGACGATGGCCAATCCTAATCCCACGCCCATATCGCCTTTGGTGGAGCGAAACGGCTCAAAGAGATTGCGCAGGTCGTTGATGCCGGGGCCGTTGTCGGCGATTCGCAGGACCAGACTGCTGGTATTGGCGTCGATTTCGGAGCTGATGGTAACGTGGCCGGTCTGCGGGGCGCAGGCCTCAATGGCGTTGAGCAGCAGGTTGAGGATGACATCCTGCATCCGGTCGGGGTCGAGGCGCACTAAGCCGATGCGTTCATCAAGATTGAGACTGACGCCGACATTGCGAAGCTGTGTCTGCGGGGCGACCAACTGGACGACCGACTCGATGAGCCGGTTGAACTGGCAGGGCTGTAGGGCAAGCTCCTGCTCTTTGCTGAATTTGAGCATATCCAGCACGAGTTTCTGGATTTGTTCGAGATTGCGTTTGAGGATGTTCCAGCCTTTTTTTGCCTGTTCGATGTTGCCGGCGGTAAATGCCGAATCCATGACATCGCGGCCGGTGCTGACGGCCTGCAGGAGATTCTTGATGCCGTGCGACATCGTCAGGGCGGCTTGTCCTGCCTGAAAGATGCGCTGCTGCTGGCGGGATAACTGGCGCGACTGGGTCTGCTCGAAGGCGACGGCAATCATCGTTTCGCCCGGGTCAAATTCCAGCTCGACGGTTCCTGTTTTGGCGGTTTTTGGGGCGGGCTGCTCGGCCGGGCTTTCATACAGCAGGACGGTCGCCCCGCAGCGGATTTGGTCGCCGGATTTGAGCGGGGTCGGCTCGGCCAGACGCTGTTCATTGATGAAGGTGCCGTTGGCCGATTCCATATCGCGAATGAACCATTGTCCATCCCGGAAGAATACCTCCGCGTGTTTTCGGGAGACGGCCTTGTCGTGCAGGCGAAAAGCGGCATCCTGCCCGCGTCCGAGACATTGCCCCCAGCCGGCTTTGTCCAGCTTAAACACGGTGTCGCGGCAAGGTCCGGTAATAGTCCGTAATTCCGCCATACTTTGGCTAATCCTTATTTTCCTATGCAGAATTTGGAGAAGATTTCATCCAAAATTCGTTCTTCAATCTGTTGGCGTTCGAGCCCGCCCAGCAATTGCCATGCGCTGCGCAGCAGCATCGCGGCAATTTCCGTGCGGGACTGTCTAATTTCATCGGCAGTCTGGTCGAGCAGCTTGACGGTTTCCTGTAATTGGATGCGGTGGCGATGAGTGATTGCCAGCGAGTCCAGCCGTGGGACGGCGGTAAGGCGGGATTCGATGGCGTGTTTAAGCGTTTCTGTGCCAGCGCCGGTGTTGGCACTGACGGGGATAAAGTCAGTGTGGAACAGTGTTGATAATGTCCGCAGTTTTTGCGGTATTGCGGCCGGCTCGAGCAAGTCGGTCTTGGTCGCGACGCACAGGATATTGCGGTTGGCCAGAGTTTGGTAGATTGCCAGCGGCTCATCAAATAAATCGGCAGTGCTATCGACACAGAATAAAATCAAGGCTGCGTGCTGGAGCGATTCAATTGCTGCCTGCTGTGCCAGTTGGTCGAGCAGGTCATCCGGTGTGGTGGCAAGCAGGCCGGCACAGTCGAACAGGATGCCGCGGGCCGCCGGCAGGTCGAGCGGTTCGGTCAGGATGTCGCGTGTGGTGGCCGGCTGCTCGGAGATGATGCTGCGCTGGCGGCCGGTCAGGGCGTTGAGCAGACTGCTTTTGCCGGCGTTGGGACAGCCGCACAACCCGACTGCCGGCAGGTCGAGAAAATCTTCGCATCGGATGGCGCTGCCGAGTAAGTCCTGCATATCGGCGATTGCCTGCTCAATTCGTTTGATTGCGTCGGGCTGATGGATGAAGGTGATGGGTTCATCGGCAAAGTCCAGCTCGGCTTCCAGCAGGGACAGCAGTTCCAGCAGGCGGGCGCGGCAGGCGGCGACCGGGGCGGATAGCCCGCCGGCAAGCAGACGCTGGGCGGCGGCAAGCTGCTGCGTATTGGATGCGGAGATGATGTGCATGACGGCTTCTGCCTGCGATAAATCCAGCTTGCCGTTGAGGTAGGCGCGCTGGGTAAATTCGCCCGGGGCTGCCTGACGGATGCCGGCGGCGAGCAGGCGGTCTAAAATGCGGCTGACGACACAGGGGGCGGTTTCCAGATGCAGTTCGATGAGGTACTGGCCGGTATAGCTGGCCGGCGCGGCAAAGCAATACGCAACGCCGTCGGCGGAAAGCCGTCTGTCTAATGCGAGATGAATCGGCAGGACGCCGCGGCGGCGGAAATCATCTTTGCGATGTTCCAAGCCAAATTGCGATGTCAAGATATCCACGGCCTGCGTGCCGCTGATGCGCAGGATGATGCGGGCGGGTTGTCCCGGCGCTGGCAAGGCGGAGCTGATTGCCGCGATGGTGTCATCGAGGGCGTACACGGTTATTCTCCGATTTGCTGCTTGATTTCGTGCAGCAGGTTGATTGCCTCCATCGGCGTCAGGCGGTCGATATCCAGTTCGCTGAGTTTGTCCAAAACATTTTTGTGTTTCTGGACGAACAGGGCGTCGCTGGTTTCGGCGGTTTTGTGGCGTGAGAGTTTTTCGCCGGCGGCTTCTTTGGCAAAGGCGCTTTCGAGGTCTGCCAAAATTTCGCGGCTGCGGGAAATGATGTTTTTGGGCAGGCCGGCGATTTTGGCGACATGGATGCCGTAGCTTTTGTCGGCGCCGCCGGGGATGATTTTGTGCAGAAAGACCACTTCGCCCGCCCATTCGCGCACGGCGACATTGAAATTGCGGACGTTGGCAAGCAGCGTCCCCAGTGCCGTCAATTCGTGATAGTGCGTGGCAAATAGCGTTCGGCAGCGGATGGTGTTGGCGATGTATTCGGTGATTGCCCAGGCGAGACTCAGACCGTCGTGTGTGCTGGTGCCGCGTCCGACTTCGTCGAGAATGACTAATGAGCGGCCGGTGGCGTTGTTAAGGATGTTAGCCGTTTCGGTCATTTCCACCATAAAGGTACTTTGGCCGCGGCTTAGTTCGTCGCTGGCGCCGACACGGGTGAAGATTCTATCGACAACACCGATGGTTGCTTCCTTTGCCGGAATAAACGAGCCGGTATGAGCCAGCAGGGTCAACAGGGCGACCTGGCGGATGTAGGTGCTTTTGCCGGCCATATTGGGGCCCGTGATGATAGCCGCATCGGCGCCGTCAATGCCGAGGGCGACATCGTTGGGGACAAATTCCGAGCCGAGCAATTGTGCCAGTACGGGATGTTTGCCTTCGATGATGGATAATTCTGTGCCATCCGTCATCAGAGGGCGAATCCAGCGGTTTTGCCGTGCGATGGCTGCCAGCGCTGCAAGGCAATCGGTCTGAGCGATGACTGCGGCGACTGCCTGAAGCCGGCCGGTAAAGCCCGCCGTCTGTTCGCGCACCTGCTCAAAGAGTTGCTGTTCGAGCTGGATGGATTTTTCGACGGCGCCCAGGGCTTCTTCTTCATACGCTTTGAGCTGCGGCGTGATGTAGCGTTCGGCGTTTTTTACCGTTTGCTTGCGGATGTATTCGGCAGGGGCTTTATCCGATTGTGTATGATTGATTTCGATATAGTAGCCAAAGACCTTGTTGAAGCCGACCTTGAGATTGGCGATGCCGGTCTTTTGAATTTGTTCCTGCTGATACTGCATCAGCCAGGTTTGCCCATCGCGCGACAGGGACCGCAGCCGGTCGAGTTGTGAGTTGAAACCGTCGCGGATGACACCGCCGTCGCGCAGATGCGTCGGAGGCTGCGGCTCGATGGCGCTTTCCAGCAATGTCGCCAGTTCATCCATACTGTCGCAGCCTTCGGACAGGCGGCGCAGCAGGGGGCTTTGGCAATCTGCCAGCCGCTGGCGCAGGGCGGGGATGGTCCGCAGGGTTGCTGCCAGTCCCACCAAATCCCGCGGAATAACCCGCCTGGCACAGATGCGGGAGACGATGCGTTCCAAATCGAAGATGGCTTTTAATTGCCCGCGCAGTTGGCCGCATAGCGTATCGTCGCCGGCCAGTTCGCCGACAGCATCCTGCCGGCGGCAAATCGGCTCCACTTCCCGCAGCGGCATACACAGCCACGACCGCATCAGCCGGCTTCCCATGCCGGTCAGTGTTTTATCGATGCAATCCAGCAGTGAGCCGCGCGCCGATTCACTGCGCATTGTCCGCAGCACTTCCAGCGACCGCAGTGAAGTCTGGTCGATTTGCAGGTAGCCGGTTCGCACAATCGGCTTGATGGAGGCGATATGCTTTAACGCTGCTTTTTGTGTTTCTTCGAGATATCCCAAGATGGCGCCGGCGGCGGGGATGCTTTCGGACTGTTCGCCGATGCCAAACCCTTCCAGTGTCGTAACGGCAAAATGCTTGAGCAGTTTTTGCCGGGCGCTGTACGGGTCAAAATACCAGCCCGGACGCTCGGTAACCATCGCGCCGGTGATCTGGCGGATTTGTTCGAGCAGTTTTTTATATTCGCCGCTGAACAACTCCGTGCGTTTTTCGGCGACGAGGATTTCGCGCGGATTCAAACGGGATAACTCATCAACGACCTCTTTTTCGACCGTTTCCTGCACAAAAAAATGGCCTGTGGAGATATCGACCCAGGCGATTGCTGCCTGCTTGCGTCCAAGACTGACGGCGGCCAGGAAGTTGTCATCGCGTTCATTGAGCAGCATATCATCGGTCAGAGTGCCGGGGGTCACGATACGGACGACATCGCGGCGCACTACGCCTTTGGCCTGTTTGGGGTCTTCGACCTGTTCGCAGACGGCGACTTTATAGCCGGCTTGCAGCATTTTTTTGAGGTAGCCGTCTAAGGCGTGAAACGGCAGGCCGGCCAGCGGGATGGGGTTTTCGCCCTTGCTGCGGCTGGTCAGCACCAGCCCCAGCACCCGTGAACAGGTCTGGGCGTCTTCGTAGAAGGTCTCATAGAAGTCCCCCATCCGAAAAAACAGGATGGCGTCGGTGTACTTCTTCTTAAATTCCATAAACTGCCGCATGGCCGGCGTCAATTTGTCTTCATTGGCTGTCATAGTCCGCTGATTATACCATCCGGCGGCATATTCTCAATTGGGCAGATAAAAAAAGCCGGGCCGCAGCCGATGCCGCAGTAGAAAACGCAAATGCAGCCCAATTATCGGCTATTTCGGGATATCGGACAGCTTGTCTGGTTTTCAATAGTGGACTATTATGGTAAGCCAAATAGTTCACAAAAGTTTCAAAACGGCAGTCGTCAGTTTTGGAAGATATGTCTTTATGATATCCCAAACGATCCGATTATCTATGGCACTGTAGCCATGAATCAGGGTGTTGCGAAAGGCTATGATTTTGCGGTAGTCGTCAATACGCTCAACCATATCCGAATCGATACGGGACAAGCGGTTGAGGGCTTCGCCGATAATCTCAAATTTTCGTTCAACAGAAGCCTGAAGTTGGTCGTCGGATAGATAGTCTTCAAATGTTTTGCCCTGCGTATAGCGGCCAATCGCCTCGGCAGCCTGACGAATATCTTCCAATAGTGTTTGTTTTTCAAGCTGCATAGAGGACTTCACGGCTTTGGTTAATGGACTGGAGAAAATAGGGATTTTTTACGGCGCTGGGCATGACCAGGTCGATGGGACGGCCGAATAATCCTTCCAGAGCAAACAGCAGGCCGAAATAGGCATCGGCGGATTGCCCCGGCTCCAGCGGTAAAAACTCCACCAGAAAATCAATATCGCTGGATTGTTCGTTAAAATCGCCCGTCGCCGCCGAGCCGAACACCTCCAGCCGCCGGACGCCGTACTGAACGCAAAGGGCGTCAAGAACCTGATGCTTCTGTTTGACTAATTCTATCATAAAAGTAGTAACCCATATAATACAACACTCCATTATACCCCTTATCGACAAGCATATCAAGCCTGAATATCTGCTCATCCCGCAAGGACAAACAACCCAATTACGCCTTTGCGTTGATTTCCTCTTTTAACTGCTTGACGAGGTTTGCGGTGTATTCGACTGAATTGGCCGTATCGATGAGCTGTTTGTCCTTATCGCGGCGAAGTTTGAGTTCGACCTTGCCTTCGGCTAAGGTCTTGGGGCCGATGGTGACGCGGATGGGGATACCCAGCAGGTCGGCGTCTTTGAATTTGACGCCGGCACGCAGGTCGCGGTCATCCAGCAGGACTTCGACACCCATCTCCGATAACTGCTTGTAAATGGTTTCCGCGGCTCCTATCACATCCTCGCTGGTGGCTGCCGGCGTGATAATCACTTCCCACGGGGCAATCGTAATCGGTAGAATCATCCCATCTTCATCGTTGCCCAGTTCGACCGCCGAGGCGATAATGCGGTTGACGCCGATACCGTAGCAGCCCATTAATGCCGGCTTATCAACGCCGTCGGCATCCGAGAAGGTCGCTTCCAATTTGGCGCTGTATTTGGTGCCGAGTTTGAAAACCTGGCCGACTTCGATGCCGCGTTTGAACAGCAGTGTCTTGCCCTCGTAGGTATCGCCCTGTGTTGCGTTGCGGATATCGGTGACGATGATGTTGTCGCCCGACAGCGGGAAATCTCGTCCCGGCACAACATTGACGGTGTGATAATCGGTCTTGTTGGCACCGGTTGCCGCCTGCACCATCGCCGCAACCGCATGGTCGATAAGCACTTTATCCACCTTGCCGCACAACCCAACCGGTCCTGCAAAACCCACCGCCGCGCCGGTCAGCTTGACAATCGTCGCCTCATCGGCCAGTTCGATATGCTCGCCGAGGAAGAACTTGTTGAATTTTTCCATATTGACTTCGTGGTCGCCGCGCACCAGAGCAAGGGCAACCTTGTCGGCGGTCTTGTAAATCAGCGTCTTAATCATCTTGTGCGGCTTGAGCTTCAAAAAGGCACAGACTTCTTCGATTTTGCCGACGCCGGGCGTATGCAGATCGACGGGGGCACCGACTTCTTTGGCAGGCTGTTTGGCAACCGCATCAACCGGCGCCTTTTCGATATTCCACGCCAGATTGTTGTCGGCGGTATAGACAATCACATCTTCGCCGTTGTCGCAAGGGATGGTGAACTGATGCGAGCCGGTGCCGCCCATCTCGCCGGTCTCGGCCTGTACGATGACATAGTCCAGTCCGCAGCGGGCAAACACGCGGCAATAGGCATTGTACATGTCCATATAGGTCTTGTGCAGGCAGTCTTCATTGGTATGGAAGCTGTACGCATCCTTCATAATAAATTCGCGCGAGCGCAGGGCGCCAAAACGCGGGCGAAATTCATCGCGGTACTTGGTGTTGATTTGGTACAGGTTCATCGGCAATTGTTTGTAGGATTTCAGTTCGCAGGCGGCCAGATAGGTAAAGCCCTCTTCAGCCGTCGGCGACAGGACATTCCAGCGGTGATGGCGGTCTTCGAATTTGCCCAGTGTCTCGCCATAGTCCACATCGCGGCCGGTTTTTTGCCACAGCTCCATCGGCTGGACCATCGGCATCAAAATTTCCTGAGCGCCGGTGCGGTTCATTTCCTCGCGGATAATCTGTTCGATTTTCAAAATCATCCGCCGGCCGGACGGCAGATAAATATACGTGCCACTGGCTAATTTCCGCATAATGCCGGCGCGAATCATAAGCTGATGACTGATAATCTCCGCATCGGCGGGAACTTCCTTGACGGTCGGTAATAAGGTCTGACTATAACGCATTGTGATTTTCCATTTTCAATTTTTATGTTTGTTTTTTAAACAGGATTAACGGGATTTACAGGATGTTTGGCATCCTTCAAATTGATAGTTTTTCAATTATTTGCCTGACGACATCCGGCGGGACTTCAACTGCCCATTGGCCATCCTTGCAATGCACCTGGCCGAGCTTTTCCAGCAGGACAAATCGCGGCCATTTGCCCACAGCTTTTTTGTCCATCGTCAGCAGAGCCATTATTTGTTCAACAAAACTTGCCTCGTCTCCGGCAATTCCACTATTTTGATTATTAATTTTTAATTTTTGATTTTCTACTCTTGTCGGCAGTCCAATTTTTTTAAACAAATTCTCAATCCGCTCAATTCGGTCATCCTGAACCAGCCCCATGGCTTTTTCAATCCTGCCGGCGGCAATCATTCCGATGGCGACGCATTGGCCGTGCAGCAGGCTGTAATTGCTTGCCGATTCGACGGCGTGGCCGATGGTATGGCCGTAATTTAAAATCCGCCGCTTGTTTTTTTCCGTCGGGTCTTCTTCGACGACCGCTGCTTTGATGCGGCAGTTATAGCCGGCGACGGTTTCCAGCGTCGCCACATCCCGGCGTAAAACCGCGTCGCTGTTTTTTTCGAGAAACGCGAAATACGCCGCATCCATAATCGCCGCGTGCTTGACCGATTCTGCCAGTCCGGCGCGATACTGCACATCGTCCAGTGTCGCTAATGCCGCAGCGTCGATATAGACCGCCGCCGGATGCCAGAAACAGCCGTAGGCGTTTTTGCTCAGGCTGCTGTCGATGCCGGTCTTGCCGCCGATGCTCGAATCGGCCTGGGCGACGGTCGTTGTCGGGATATGCACGACCGGCACACCGCGTTTGAATACCGCTGCGGCAAATCCCGCGATATCGCCGACGGTGCCGCCGCCAAGACCCACGACGACCGTATCGCGTCCGAAGCGATATTTCTCCATCGTTTCCAGAATCGCCGTCAGCGTCGCGACGTGTTTGGATTGCTCACCCGCCGGCGAGATAATATGGGATAGAATCTGCTTGCCGCCGGTCAACGCCGCAAGATGTCCCGCCTTGACCAGATTTTCATCGGTGATGATAAACAGCGTCCTGCCGGCAAACTGCCGCTCGATGCGTTCCAGCAGGCCGGACAATATCCCCGCCCCGATAACAATCGGGTAGCTGCCGGCCGGCGACGATGGAATAGATACTATTTCTTTATTCATTAGATGAATCAATCCTGTTACATGAGCTTCACGTGCAGTTTACGCAACATTTCAAAAGTATCCATAAATTGAATGCGAAATGCATGACAAATATTAGGTATTGGAACTTTCCTCTTTATCTCAGATGAGGGCATTTCATGGGTTACGACAATACATTTTTTGACTTTTGCATAGGCCACCAACCACCCATCAGCACAGCCCGCAAATTCGGCTTTAGCCGCATCAGAAAACTGGTTCTGACTGTTTACCCATATCATTATTTCCCGGTATGACTCCAATATCTCTGTTTCATTTGTTGACACGAATGCTTGATGAAAATGATGAATGGCCCATGCCGCAAGATCATCTTTTCCTCTACCTAATTCCTGCTTGATGTGGTCGATGCTCACGATTTGTTCTGTGTTTGCATAACGAATTAAGCTATTCCAAAACCCAGGTGCCAGGTCGAATGCATAGTATCGACGTGAGGCTTCAATGAAAACGTTCGTATCCAGAACATACTTGTCGCTACTCATCTTTGAACCCCTCCCATTCCGAGATGAGACGTATAGTGCTCAAAAGCTCGCCCATAAAGACTGGTCAATCTATATGCCTCAGTATAGAGCATTTTTCCTTCTTTGATTGCTCGAATAACGGTAGAAACAAATCTTTGTCCTACTCGGAGATTTTGATTTGCATAGAAATCTCCGCCATCAGGCCGACTGGATGCTGCACGTCGCTCATCTTGTTGGTATTTTCGATAGAATTCCAGAAAATCAGACCTGTGGATAAGACGTAAGTCCAATGTCCGCCTTGCTGCTACAAGCGAGCTTACTTTGAATCGACGAGCAATTGCCTGAAAAGGTTCTATTTCGTTTTTCACAAGAGGCCATATCTGCCTTAATTGTTTTTCTGGTATAAGAAATTCTGCCGCAACACAATTACAGGCTTTTTCCATCGGATCATTTGCTGGAGACATTTCACGTAAATCGAAAGCGGCACTGCTGCCATAAAATATGTGCGCCAGTTCGTGCGCAAGTGTAAACATCTGCGCTGCTTTGGTATCTGCTCCATTAACAAAAACCAGGGGGGCATAATCATCCACTAAAACAAATCCACGAAACTCACTTGGATCCAATTTGCGATGGGTATTATTTCCCACGATACCATTGACGACCACTAAAATATTTGCTGCCTCTATTGCCTCACGCAAAGCCTTTAACGCATCTGTCCAAGTCGAGTACGAAGCTGCCCATTCTTCATCAAAGCCAAGCACCTGGCGCATCTTTTCAGCAATCAATGCAGGAGGGTCATTGGGCATGGCAGATCGCACAAAGGAAATCTTTGCTTGCCCTTGTTCTGCCAGATACTCATGCATCCAAGATTGTCGTTGCTGCATCATACGAACCGTTTCAAGAAGATCAGGACTTGGGCCATTTACATCTTCATCGTCAAGTGTTCGGAAATGTGGGATAGATAAATTTTCTGGAGGAGGGGTTTCAAGAAAGAAGAAGCCAAGTGGTGTCGATGTGGCTTTTGCCAGGGATTCAAGTTGTCGTATGGTTGGTTGACCCACACCGGAAGCCCATTCTTTGATTTTAGGAAATTTATTATGTAAATCTTCCAACGTAAGACCTGACCGATCAACTGCCCAGCACAAAACTTCTTTCTTGACAGCTACTGTAACCATAATTTAATTCCTATGGGTATTTATCTTTATATTTTTGTTGATAATCATAATCAATACTGGATTACGGAGTGAATCGGATAGTCGTTGAGCTTCCTGCGGCCGTTCAAGCCGGTCAATTCCACCAAAAACGTCAAGCCGCAAATGTCCGCTCCCAGATTGCTGACTAATTCGCAGGAAGCGGCCATCGTGCCGCCGGTCGCCAGCAGGTCGTCGATGAGCAGCACCTTGCGTCCCGGCTTGACGGCGTCCAAATGCATTTCGATAGTGTCCGTGCCGTATTCCAAGCCGTAGGTGACCGCCGCCGTCTGCCAGGGCAGTTTGCCCTTTTTGCGAATCGGCACAAAGCCGGCGTTCAATTCCCGCGCCACGGCCGAGCCGAAGATAAACCCGCGTGCCTCCACGGCGATGACCGCATCAATCGCTTGGTTGTGGTACGGCCCGGCCAGTTGATAGATCGCCTGAGCCAGCGCCTGTCGGTCGGCCAGCAGCGGCGTGATGTCACGAAACAATATCCCCGGTTTTGGAAAATCCGGGATATCCCGTATGTAGTGTCGTAAATCCAGCATAATTATGTCCTTAGAATCAAACGGCTTTGATTTGCCCCAGATTATAAGGAAAACCGCCCGGTTGATAAAGGAAAAAAATGCCGACAAAAAAGAGCCGGTGTTGGCCGGCTCTGGGGGGTGTTCTTGAAACTGGATGGGGTTTAGCTGGTCATCAGGTCGTTGAGTTGTGCCAGGGCGTTGCGCTGAATCTGGCGGACGCGCTCACGGGTCAAATCGAGTTTTTCACCGATTTGCTTGAGTGTCAGCGGCTCTTTGCCGCCCAGACCGAAACGCAGCCGCAGGACTTCGGCCTCGCGGGGGTCGATTTTGTCTAATAATTCCACCGCCTGGGCGATTTCCTCATCGGAGCCGAGGTCTTGTTCCGGCATGGCGATTTTATCTTCGATGGATTCATCCAGGCCAGCGTTATCTTCGTTGGAATCGTGCTGGAAGCCCGAATCGACAACCGACACGATCTCGCGGATGGCGACAGCTTTGCGAACCGGCACTTTCATCGCCGAGGCCATTTCTTCGAGGCTGGCGGTGCGCCCCAGTTTAGCCTGTAATTCAGCGGCGACATTGCGCCATTGGTTAATCAGTTCCACCATATAGGTCGGGATATGAATCGGCTGGGAATTGCTCAAAATCGACCGCTTGATGGATTGCTTAATCCACCACGCCGAATAGGTGCTGAAGCGCACGCCGTGCTCCGGGTCGAAGCTATCGACCGCCCGCAGTAAGCCCAGATTGCCCTCTTCAATCAAATCGCCCAAGGTCAGCCCGCGTCCGCAGAACCGCTTGGCGATATTGACCACCAGCCGCAAATTGCTGCGAACCAAATGGTCGCGAGCCTGTGGGTCATTACGTTCAATGACCGCCGCGGCCAGCTCCTTTTCCTGTTCCCAGCTCAATAACGGCGACTCGTCGATTTCTTTCAAATACTCTTTAATTGTGATATCAAATGCCATCTTATACTCCACATCTGAAAGACCCATAACTACTTGATAATAAAATAATTACGAGTCAATTCATAAAAAAAGACCATAGGGCACACCTAAATGCACTATGGTCTCTATCGGTCAGGCGTATAAGGCCTCTTAACGTCCACTTGAGGTAAAAAAAGCGGTTTCTGCCTCAAAATCGGACGTTATCAATCCGCATTTGGACTAATCTAATCCTCCGCGGCGTTGGGGTCCCTGAGACTGTTCGGGTTCTGGGGTCGGATCGGGGTGGTGTGTGGCTACGTTTTCGGCAGCCCATTGTACCCGTCGCAGACTCAAGCCGATTTTGCGACTGTCGGTATCGACCCGCAAAATCTTGACTTCGACCTCATCGCCGATCTTGACGATATCCTGCGGCGATTCAACCTTCTGGTCGGACAATTCAGAAATATGCAGCAGGCCTTCGAGTTCCGATTCCAATTCGACAAAGACGCCGAAATTGGTCAGCTTGGTTACCTTGCCGTGAACAATCTGGCCGGCAATGTACTTTTCCGGAATAGCGCGGAACCACGGGTCTTCGGTAATCTGCTTGATGCCCAGCGAGATGCGGTGCTTGTCTTCATCGACTTCCAGCACGATGCAGCGGACTTCCTGGCCCTTTTGAACGGCTTCGCCGGGGTGATTGAATTTTTTCGTCCAGCTCAGGTCGGAAATATGAATCAGACCATCGACGCCGGGTTCGATTTCGACAAAGGCGCCGTAGTTGGTCAGGCTGGTGATTTTGGCCGTAACCATTGTACCGACAGGATACTTCTGTCCGGCAATCGCCCACGGATTGGTCTCAAGCTGTTTGATGCCCAGCGAGATTTCCTGTTTTTCCTTGTTGACATCCAGCACGACGACTTCGACATCCTGTCCCACCTGCAAGATATCGCCGGGATGGCCGATGCGGCGGGTCCAGCTCATTTCGCTGATATGGACAAGTCCTTCGATGCCTTCGTCCAGACGGACAAACGCGCCGTAATTCATGATATTGACGACAACGCCCTTGGCACGGCTGCCGACCGGGAAACGCTGATCGACTATTTCCCACGGGCTGGGGTTCTTCTGTTTGAGACCCAGGGAGATTTTTTCGGTCTGGCGGTCAACGCCGATAACCATACATTCGATTTCTTGATCCATCGCAACGACTTCGGATGGATGGGAAACGCGTCCCCAACTGATGTCGGAGATGTGCAGCAGGCCGTCCAAGCCGCCCAAATCGACGAACACGCCGAAATCGGCGATATTCTTGACGATGCCCTTGCGAATCTGGCCGACTTCGATTTCGCCCAGCAGCTTGCTCTTGCTCTGTTCGCGTTCTTCTTCGATGAGTTTTCTGCGTGAGACAACGATATTGTGATTTTCGGTATCGATTTTGAGAATCTTGCACTCGATTTCGGCGCCGATAAAGCGGCTGATGTCGCCGGGCTTGCGGATATCGACCTGCGATGCGGGCAGGAAGACCGGCACGCCGATATCGACCAGCAGACCGCCCTTGATGCGCCGGCTGACCATACCCTTGACCAAATCGCCTTCCTTTTTGGTGGCGATGATATTTTCCCAGCCGCGAATGCGGTCGGCTTTGCGTTTGCTTAAGAGAATACCGTTTTCGGCATCGACTTCTTCAAGCAGGACTTCGATTTCCTGTCCGGGAACAATCTGGTCTGGGCTGTCGAATTCAGACACTTCGACCACGCCTTCACTCTTTAAGCCCAGTTCGACGACGACATCATTGCCAACCTGCCCAACGATGCGGCCGGAAACAATGGTGCCGGGGACTAAGGATTCGATTTTTTTCTCCAGTGCCTTTTCGAGCTGCTGCTGATGTTCGGCGGTGTAAAATTCGCCTAACTGCTGCTCGAGCAAGTCGTCGGAGAATCCTAACTGATTGATTAAATTTCTATCTACCATACATACCTCAAATTCCTGTGGAGTCTGTTTGAGGCATACTTTGCGCCCCACATATACGCAAACTGCCTTTGGACCTTAAAAAAGGTTCATAAAAAAGACCCGCCTCGGCAACAGCGCCAAGGCGACATTAGTCATTATTGACGGCTTCGAGCTTCTGGACAAATTCCCGAATGACCTCATCGGGCGTCGAAGCGCCGGCAGTTACACCGGCTGTCCGCTTCATAGAAAGGACACTTATATCAAGTTCGTTCCAGTTTTGCAAATGAAACGTCTGGGAATTATATTTTTTACATAACTCAGCCAATTTTCGGGTGTTGGCGCTGTGCAGGCCGCCCAGGACAAACATCACATCGACCTGCCGGCACAGCTTGACGGCGGCCTCTTGCCGGGACATTGTTTCCCGACATAGTGTATTGACAATCTTAATTTCTGAAAAATCAAGCCGGCCTATGTCGCCTATCATCTGGGCGAAGTAATCGGGGCTTTGGGTGGTTTGGCAAATAACACCTAACTTCTTTTGATGAATGAGGTTATCTAAGTCTGACCTGGCCGCAATCACATCGATTCCTTCGGTGGAACCGACGACCGCCTTTACTTCTGGATGATTCTTGTCGCCAATAATAACAACATGATACCCCTCGTCGTGGAGCTGACGGGCTATTTTCTGGACGCGCTTGACTAAAACACAGGTGGCATCTACGATGTTAAGCCCTTTATTTTCAAGCACTTCAAGTTCTTTTTGTGTGGCGCCGTGCGAGCGTATCAGGGCTGTTCCGCCGGGGATATCCTCGACGGATTCGACGGTATGCAGGCCGGCCTGAGCCAATTGGTTAACGACTTCTTCATTGTGGATAATCGGACCCAGGCTATAGACTTCTTTTTGTTCTTCCAGTGTCTTTTTGGCCAAATTAATGGCATTGCGGACACCGGGGCAAAACCCGCATTTTTCAGCAACCAATACTTGCATTTTTTTCTCCAGAATAGAACCGCTTAGTGTACCACAACTGACGGCAAAATAAAATGGAAAAACCTGCTTTTTGGGCAACTGGCCAGCACTCTTGCCGCTGTGCGGCGACCGAGAGATATTTTTCGTGAAAATTGAATTTGTCTTTATGCGGCGGCACAGTATAATCAGGTGCTTTCCGTTAGTACGCTTCTGATTATTTTCTGTAACTATTTCAGAAACAATTAGTTACAGGTGAAAGGCTAAAAACAATGAAAGTGCTTGTGATTAACGCGGGAAGCAGCTCGATTAAGTATCAGTTGTTTGATATGCCCGCAGGGACGGTTCCGGCCAAAGGGATGCTGGAACGCATCGGCGAATCTGCCTCCCAATTGACCCATAAATATGATGGCAAGAGCCATACCGTCAGCGTCGCGGCGGCCGACCACGAACAGGGAATGCAGGTCATTCTCAAGACACTGGTTGACCCGATTATCGGCGTGGTTAAAGATATTGACGAAATCCAGGCCGTCGGCCATCGTGTTGTCCACGGCGGAGAGGAATTTACCGGTTCGGTTGTCATCTGCGACCGGGTCATCGGCTCCATCGAGCGTTTTTCGGACTTGGCTCCGCTGCACAATCCCCCGAACCTGACTGGTATCCGTGCCGCGATGCACTCGCTGCCCAAAGCCGTGCAGGTCGCCTGCTTTGATACGGCTTTCCATACATCCATCCCGGAAGTTGCCTACATTTATGGGTTGCCATATACCCTCTATGAGAAATACCGTGTCCGCCGTTACGGTTTTCACGGCACCAGCCATCACTATGTCGCCCGCCGCTGCGCCAGTCTGATGGGGATGGATAAATCCATCGCCAATATCATTACCTGTCATTTGGGCAATGGCTGTTCGATTACCGCAGTCAAAGAAGGCAAAAGCGTTGACACATCAATGGGATTGACGCCGTTAGAGGGTGTGATTATGGGGACTCGCTGCGGCGATATCGACCCGGCGATTTTGTTCTATCTGGCCGATAAGGGCTATGACATTGCCAAACTCAACAAGATGTGCAATAAAGAAAGCGGTCTGCTGGGTATTTCCGGCGCCTCCAATGATATGCGCAACCTGATGGAACTGGCCGAGAAGGGCAATCTGCGAGCCAAACTGGCAATCGATATTTTCTGTTATCGCATCAAAAAATACATCGGCGCTTATACTGCCGTTCTCGGCCGGCTGGATGCGGTGGTCTTTACCGGCGGCATCGGCGAAAACAATGCGTCTATTCGCGCCGATGTGTGCAGCCAGCAAATCCAGATCGGCATTGACCTGTGTGAACATCGCAATCAGGCTTCCCAGCCCAAAGAGCGTCTTATCAGTACCGATGCTAGCCGCGTCAAGGTTTTTGTAATTGCTACCGACGAGGAGCGAGCCATTGCCGCCGACACCTTTGAGATAGTAAAACAGTCGTAATACGCCGGACAGCCAATGGATTCTTTACAATTGGATAAACTGAAATGCTGGTTCGATGATTTTGTTCGTCCGTACTACAGCGCCGGCGGAGATGATTATGTCAACGCCAATCTGCGGATGAAGGAATGTCATACGCATCGCACCTGCGGGATTATGTGCGAGCTGGCGGCCAAACTGGGACTCAATGAAAACGATGTCCGCATCGCCGAAGCGATCGCACTGCTGCACGATGTCGGACGGTTTGAGCAATTTCAAAAATACCGGACATTCAAAGATGCTGCCAGTGAAAATCACGCCCTGCTTGGGCTGCGTATTGTGCGGCAGCAGGGGCTTCTTTTGCCGCTGGATGACATCGAGCGGCAATGGATAGAAACAGCGATTGACTGTCACAACAAGATATCGCTGCCGGTCGGGCTGGACGCCAAAACGGAATTGTTCTGCAAACTAATTCGGGACGCCGACAAGCTGGATATTTTTTATATTTCGATAGATCATTTCACCCGCTATCTGCAAAATCCGGCACAGTTCAAACTTGAAGTGGAATTTCCGGACCAGCCGCATTGTTCGCCGGATGTCGTGGACAGCGTGTGCCGCCGGCAGTTGATTGACCACAGCCTCTTGCGAACGCTCAATGACGTCAAACTGCTGAAGATGGGCTGGGTGTACGACATTTATTTTCCAGCGTCAATGAAAAAACTGCTGGATGCCGGCTATCTGCATCAATTAGCCGACTGGCTTCCGCAAACAGAACCCGTTCAGTCGGTCTGCCGGCAAATCCTGCAGGACGCTGCCGCGATGGCCTGCGGTGATTCAAGAACCGTTTAAGTGTCTGGACAACCCGACACGGAAAATCGCTCCGGCAGGATGGGCATCAAGGACATCCACGAACCCTCGGTGGGCTTCGGCAAACCGCCTGACCAGCGCCAGTCCCAGGCCGGTGCCGGTCGTTTGGCGCGTCGATTCATCCTGGCTGCGGTAAAATGCTTCAAAAATTCGAGTCCGCTCCTTGCGTGAGATTCCCGGGCCGTGGTCTTCGACTTCCAGCACGACATAGTCCCGTTGCTGGCGTGTGCGGACGATGATGGTTTTATCGCCGCAGGGGTTGGCGTATTTAATAGCGTTGTCAATCAGATTGACGGCAATCTGCATCACCGCGTCACGGTCAAATATAAAAGGTTCAAGGGATGCAAAGTCGGATTGAATCCTGAAGTTTTCGCGCAGCGCACAGGGGTCCATCATCCGCACCGTTTCGCCGAGACAGGCATTTAAATCGCCGCTGGCAAACCGATATTCCTTCTTGCCCCGCTGGATACGGGAAAAATCCAGGACATTTTCTATCAACCGGCTGAGCCGCTCGGTTTCCTGCCGCATCCCCGTATAATACTGTCCTCGTTTTTCCTCCGAGCAAACCCATCCCTTTTCGAGCATCTCCGTGTACATCCGGATAGATGTCAGCGGTGTGCGCAGTTCATGCGAGACAGCGGAAATAAAATCGTCTTTTTTTCTGGATAACATCACCTGCTGATTCATGCTTTTCCACAGTCCGGACATCGCCAGCGTCATGGCCAGAAGCGCGACGAGGGCAATTGCCCAAAACCAGCTTTGCAGCGTCGCAACGCGGCGATCGATCCACTCCGGGTCTCCTTCCAGCAGGTGCAGGGACAGAGTGCCGAACCCAAAGTCCAGAATCGCGGTATAGGCCGCATCCGGCATAGTTCCCTGCGTCAAATCAAACCCCATGCCGCGCCGAAGAAATCGCATGGCCGAATCTTTCAATTGGTTGAGCAATTCGGACTGATTGAGCAAAAAGCCCTGCAGAAAGCAGCGGTCCTCGATCTGGACGCTGCGCAGTAAAAAAACCTGTCCAGGGAAAATATCCTGTGAGCGAACCGGGTAGGCCGTGATAAAGGGTGTAAACGGGTCTATTCGAATCGCCACCGATTCGTCGCCGCTGGGCGCCGATCTATAAAAATAAGGCGCCTGCCAACCGGCCAGGATTTTCTCATAGAACATCTGCGATGTCGTGGGCGTTGCGGTTGGGCTGTTGGGCTCGAATGCGGACGCGGTTTGCGTATTCATCGTCATCTGGATATTTTGGGATGTACGCCGTATGTACTCCTCTACCGCCCGCCGCGACTGCGTATATTGATACGATTGCATTTGTGGACTGTCAAATACTTCAATTTTGTATTTGATTACCTGTGCCGGTTTTTTTTGTGCAGCGGCTGTCGGCGAAACGGGGTTTTGCTGCGATTCCAAATCCGCTTGCCTGGGTATATTCGCCGCCGGCCGAGAGACTGACGGTTTGGCCGTCAGCAGTGCCGGCTTGTCTATGCGGCGCGCCCAGGGCATATCCCTGTCGGCCAGCAGGGGAGCCAGATGGTTTTGAAGATTCAATATATACCGCGACACGCGGTTGGAAGCGGACGGCGTTCCTGGATGGGCAGTCTGATAGGGCAGTGTGAGCCGTCCCAAGTCGTCGATTTGGAAATGGCCGTAAGCCAATCCGTGGTCCAGTGAGTCGGCCAAAGGGCTTTTGACTAATGCCGAGACCTGATTGGCCGATTCGGGGACATAAAACGACTGGTAGTCAAAATACGGACGGGTCTGTTCGGTTCGAATAAATTCATCGAATTTTCGTTTGACATCGGAACGAGTCTGTTCGGCTACCGCGATAAACTGGGATTGGCGCTCGGCACGAAGCCCCTGCTCGTGCGCCCGAAGCGAACTGACGCCCAGCGCCAGCAGGGCGCCCAGCGACCCAAGCAAAATCATGCAAATAAGCAAAAAACGCTGATACATAAGATCATCCGAATCACTGCCGGCTATGGCTGAATATATTGATACCCGGCGCCGCGAACCGTATGAATCACTTCGTCGTCGGCTCCGGCCTGATGGAACAATTCACGCAGACGAACCAGGTGCATATCGACGGTGCGGGTCTCAATTCCCTGAAGCGATTCGCGCCAGACGGCTTCGTATAATTCCTGACGGCTGATGACACGATTGGGATTGGCGGCGAACAGTTGGATCATTTGCGCCTGACGCGGCGTCATCACAGCCTCTTTCCCATCTTTTATCAGCTTCAAGGAGGCCATATCCACCTTAAAAGGTCCGAATTGAAACTGCTGTCCAACCGACCGCGCAGGGTCGGTGCGCCGGAAAATCGCCCGAATCCGGGCCAGCAATTCTTCCAGGGAAAACGGCTTGGTGATATAATCATCGGCGCCCATTTCCAACCCGGCAACCCGGTCTTCCTGAGCGCCTTTGGCAGTCAGCATAATAATCGGCGTATTGAGTCCCTGCTGACGCCAGGTTTTGCATAATTGCTGGCCGCTGATTTTCGGCAGCATCAAATCCAGCAATATCAAGTCAAACGACTGCGCGGCGGCCAGCGCTTCGGCCTGCTGTCCGTCGGTGGCGGTGGTTACGGCAAAATTCTGGAATTCCAGAAAATCCTTGAGCCCTTCGCGAATTTTTTCTTCGTCTTCAACCACCAAAATCGTGCGTTTTGCTTCCATTGTTAATCCATCGCTTTTCTAATATGAACTGCCGTCAATTGTTGATTATAGAGAAATCGGCGCACAAACAACTGTAAATTATCTGTAAAACCACTCTTTAGGGCTTTTTGGCATATCCAGCCCGTAAAAATACCCAAAAAGAAGATATATTTGAATTTATTTTAGGTATTTTCAGTGGTTGGATACGATTACGGAACTTGGGCGATTTGGCCAACATGGTCAAGCACCAGATTGGGGCGATAGGCAAACCGCTCCAGGTCCTGCGGCTTTGTGATTCCACTAAGTACAAGTACAGTATGGACTTCTGTTTCGATGCCGGCGATGATATCGGTGTCCATCCGGTCGCCGATGATGACGGTTTCTTCCCGTTGGCAGCCGAGAATTTTCAGCGAATGCCGCATAATCAGCGGATTGGGTTTTCCAATGAAATACGCCTGCCTTCCGGATGCCAATTCGATGGGGGCTATCAAGGCGCGGCAGGCCGGCACAATGCCGCTTTCTGACGGTCCGCACACATCCGGATTCGTGCCGATCAGGTGAGCGCCGTCGAGGACACTGCGGATAGCCTTGACGATATCGTCATAATTGTAGTTTTGTGTTTCGCCCAGCACGACATAGTCCGGCCGGACATCCGTCAGGATAAATCCCGCATCCAGCAGTGCATCATGAATGCCTTGTTCGCCCATCAGAAAGACCCTTGCGCCCGGGCGTTGGGTTTTTAGAAAAGATGCGGTGGCAATTGCACTGGTCATAAAATGCTCCGGCTCGACGGCAATGCCCATTTTCTGAAGTTTTTCGGACAACTGTGCCGGCGTGCGTTCGGAGCTGTTGGTCAAAAACAAATACTGCTTGTGATGGTTTTTGAGCCATTGGACAAATTCCGCAGCGCCGTCAAGCAGCCGAGTTCCGTGGAAAATGACGCCATCCATATCGCAGATAAAACCCCGTCTGCGGCGTATCTGCTGCAGCATTGAGAGGTTATTCGAATTCATAATGTTTTTTGACCGGCTCGATAATTTTCCAGACGCATTTAAGACCTGTTGGAAAGACCACATAATCGCCGGCAGCAAAATGCACCTGCTGGCCGCTGTCGGGGCGGTCTAAAATGGTTACGCGGCCTTCCAGAATCAGGCATTTTTCCGTTTCGTTGTACTCCCAGTCAAAGGTATCTTTGCCGTGCGACCAGATCGGCCATGTCTTGCATGTCTGACTCTCGCCGGCAGTCGGTTTGCGTACAATAATATCTTTAATTGTCGGCATTGTGAGTCCTTTCTGTATCCATTGGATACGGATCGCCGCCGGCCGCTACTGCAGCAGCCCCGGCAGCCAGGTAATAATTTTGGGAAACGCCATATACAGCCCGATGCACACTAAGTACGCCGGAACAAAAAAACAAACGCCCGCGAAGACCTGCTTCATCGGCACATCTTTAGCCATCGAGGCGACGACAAACATCGCCGCACCCACCGGCGGTGTAATCGCCCCCAGCGTCGTGACCACCGTTATCATCACGCCGAACCAGATCGGGTCATAGCCCAGCCGGTCCACCGCCAGCGGATAAAATATCGGCAGCGTAATAATCAGCAGTGCCAGCGCATCCATAATTGTACCGCCGATAATATAAATCGCCAGAATCGCCAGCAGAATCACCGCCTTGGGAACCGGCAGCGCCGCCACCGCATCGGCGGCATCAAACGGCATCCGCGTTACCGCCAGAAACTTGCCGAAAATCATCGCCCCGGCCACAATCGTGATGACCATACACGACGATTTAAGCGTATCCTTGAGCGCACAGAGAAATTTCTGCCGGTCGAGTTTGCCCTGCATCCAGCCGATGACAATCGCCAGAAACGAACCGGCCGCTCCCGCTTCAGCCGCGGTGAACCAGCCGAAAAACATTCCCAGTATGACCAGCAAAAACAGGGTGATTGTCTCCCACGCTCCCAGCAGCGACAGCCACTTGTCTTTCCATGTCGTCTGCGGGCCTGTCGGTCCCCAGCCGGGCTTAATCAGACACAGCACATACACCGTTGCCATCAAAAATAGTGCCAACAAAACGCCGGCGCCGATGCCGCCATAGAACAATTTCTCAATCGATTGGCCGGTGGAAAGCCCGATGAGAATCAGCACCACGCTGGGCGGAATGACCACTCCCAGCGTCGCGCCGCTGGCAACCGCGCCCGTACTGAGCATCGGGTGATAACCGTATTTTTTCATCTGCGGCAGAGCGACGGTGGACATCGTCGCCGCTGTCGCCGTATTGGAGCCGCAAATCGTCGCAAACGCCGCGCACGCCGCAATTGTCGCCATCGCAATCCCGCCGCGAATATGCCCGACCCAGTGGTACGCCGCCCGATAGAGCTTCTCGTTGACGCCGGAATAAAACACGATATGCCCCATCAGCATAAACAGCGGGATGACCGTCAGGCCGTACATCGAAAACGTCGTCCACAGCGACGAGCCGACCATATTGACCGCCGCTGTCGGCGTCTTGACATACGCATAGCCCGCGAATCCCACAATCGCCATCGTGAAACCGACCGGCGTATTCATTAAAAACAAAATCAGCAGCAGGATGCCGATGCCGGCAAGACCGATAACCATCCCATCCATCTATTCCTGCCCCCTGGCCGCCTTGAGCAGTTCCACAAAAAACACAAATGCCAGAAGGCCGAATCCCGCCGATACCAGATAGGTGAATGGATAATAAATAATCCGCAGCGTTTCGGTGATTTCGCCCGTCAGCCGCAGATTGTCGGCGACGCGCCAAATCTGCCAGCAGGCAAGACACGCAAACAGCATGCAGACAAACCGGTTGACCATATCCAGAAACCGTTGCACAGAGTGCGGGAAATGACTGGTGATGATATCCACCGCCAGATGGTCTTTTTTGCGCTGCGTATAGCCCAGCGCACAGGCGACGACCATCGCCCCAAAATAACCCATCAGTTCATACACGCCGGGTATCGGCCGCCAGACCAGCCGCGACGCAATATCCGCACAGGTCATCAGCATCATCGCCAGCAGAAAAAACGCCGCCAGCGCCATCAGGGCTTTTTGCAGCAGGTTTTCTAATTGTATCAGATGTCTCATTGTCGTGGAAACTGCTTCCTTTCCCAAGACCCCGCAGGGGTTGTACGATAATAGCGGGGGGTGCAACCCCCGGAAAGCAATCACTCAAAACGGGATTTCAGCCCCAATGGGGCGGCACAGACGTATCTGCACCTCTGCATCCAAACTCTCATTGATTTTTGGAATATTCCGCTATCAGCGACTTGACATCGGCCAAAATAGCATCAGCCGGCAGGTTCTTCTCTTTGGCGCCGGCAGTCCAGACATCGACATTGCCGCCGAGCAGCGCATTCCATTTTGCCAGTTCTTCCGGCGCCAGGGTTATCACTTCCACCTTTTGCTCGGCTTTCGACCAGGCAATCGCTTCCTTGACATGATTGTCCATATACTCGCCCGTCCACACACACTGTTCCAGTGCCAGCGCATCGAGTACTTCCTTCACATCGGCGGGCAGCGAATCCCACTTGGCCTGGTTCATCACCACGGCAAACGGATAGATATTGGTCTCGGTCATCGTGATATATTTGCACAGTTCGGCGAATTTAAAATCCTTCATCACTTCCACCGACGAAAACAGACCATCGACCACGCCCTTTTGCAGGGCTTCGGGAGCCGCCGACATCGGCATTGCCACCTGATTGGCGCCCCAGGCTTTGAGAATCTGTGCCGCCTCGCCGCTGGCGCGCAGATTGACGCCCTTCATCTCATCAAGCGTGCGAATTGGCTTTTTGGACATAATATTGGCCGGCGCTGTCGCAAACATCGTCAGCACCTTGACGGAGGCGAATTCAGCGGGCTGATATTTTTTATACAGCGCCCACAAGACCCGACTGCCCACTTTGGAGCTGCCAATTCCCAGCGGCAGGGCGACGGCATTGGTTACCACAAACCGCCCCGGCTGATACGCCATACACAGACAGCCGATATCCGCCTGACCGCTGATGACGCCGTCCATCATCTCTTTAGCACTGAGCAGGGATTCGCCCGGAAATGTCTGAACTGCCACCTTGCCGCCGGTGCGTTTTTCGACTTCCTGTTTCCAGCGTTCCATCTGAACGCACGGAAATGTCGGCGCCGGCGGGAAATTGGCATACGTCAATTTAATGACATCCGCTTTTACTTCCGCCTGCGGGGCAGCGGCTTCGGGTTGAGCCGGTGCAGGAGTTTCGGTTTTGACCGGTTCGGCTTCCGGTGCGGCCGGCTGCGGAGCAGTCTTTTTGCATCCCAGCAAGACCAGCCCCGACAACATCAGTACCACCATCATCTTTTTCATAAACATCTCCTTAATAAAGTTCTTAGTTCGTAGTTCGTAGTTTATAGACAAGATAGTTTATAGTTCAAAGTTTATAGTTGATAGAAAGAGGCGTGTCTTTTCCTGTTTTCTCAATTCTACATTCTCAATTTTCAATTCTCCCTTCTGACTCCTGACTTCTGTATTCTGTCTTCTTTGCTACTTCAAATTCCCATCCTTGTCCTTATAGAACACCCGCTTGGCCTTGCCTTCCTGCCGCGGCAGGCCGCCAATCGGAAATACATCGCCGCGCGGACTAAAGCCCAGCGCCTCTTTGAGCACCTTTTCCACCATATAGCCGCTGACCGTGGAGGCCGCCTCGACATTGACCCGCACATCCCGCACGCCGTCGATATCCTCGATGATAATCTGATAATTCGACCCGACGCCCGGTATCTGCATAAGCGCCTGCTCAACCTGTTTGGGGAAGAAGTTGACGCCCTTGACAATCAGCATATCATCGACCCGGCCTGTTATCGGCGACAGCCGGACGTGCGTCCTGCCGCAGGCGCATTTTGCCCGGCTGACTACCCGCGTTAAATCCCCCGTGCGGAATCGAATCACCGGCAGCGCCTCGCGCGTCAGCGAGGTAATCACCAGTTCGCCTTCATCGCCGTCGGCGGCCGGCGTTTCGCTGCCCGGCAGCAATATCTCCGCGATATAATGGTCTTCCCACAGATGAATCCCGTCATGTGCCGCACAATCCATCCCCAGCGTCCCCACGCCGCCGGTCTCGGTCATCCCGTAAATATCAAACGCTTCGATGCCCAGCCCCTGCTGCATCTTGCTCTTGAGCGACTCTGAAAACACCTCCGCCCCGAAGATGCCGATCTTCAGCTCCGGCAGCGTTTCTTTCATTTCTTCCAGCACTTCCATCACGCGAATGCCGTAACTGACCACGCCGGTCAGTATCCGCGTCTTGAAGTCTTTTGCCAGCCGCACTTGCCGCTGCGTGTTGCCCGCGCCGGCAGGAATAATAAACAACCCCGCCGCCCGCGCCCCGTGATACATCCCAAAGCCGCCGTTGAACAACCCAAACGACGGCGTAATCTGCACCGCATCGCCCTTCCGTGCCCCGGCCATACTATAACACCGTGCCATACACTCGCCCCATTGACGCAAATCATTTTCCGTATAAGGCATCACCACCGGCGTCCCCGTCGAGCCGCTGGACATGTGCATTTCCGCCAGTGAATGGACTGGCACACAGCACATCGCAAGGGGATACTGTTCGCGAAAAACCTCTTTATTCATCAGCGGCAGTTTGGCGATATCCTCCAGCGTCCGGATATCCGTCGGGGCAACCCCGCGGCGGTCAAACATCGACCGAATGATACCATTGCGAGCATAGACCGATTGAGCAACCGCCTTGAGACGCTCGGCCTGCATCGCCCGAATCTGGTCCGGGCTTGCCGTTTCTAACGCTTCCTGAAAAAAACCTTCTCGCATACTGTCCTGCCAATAAAACCCGTAGGATGGGCTTTAGCTCATCATCTTCGTGTCATTCCCGCGCATGCGGGAATCCAGTCTTCTTTGTTTTGAAATTTCAAATTTCCAATTTGTTTATGATTTAGTGCTTCGGATTTCGAACTTTCCCTACCATCAACTATAAACTATCAACTATGAACTGCTCGTCCTGCGTCAAACGCCCGCAGATTCAATTCCTTAAACTGCGGCTTGACGCACGCGGCGACGGCCTCGTGCCACGTTTCCAGCGGCAAATCCAACCCATTGGACAGCGCCCCCAGCAGCACAACATTGGCAATCCGGATATTGCCCAGTTCAATCGCCTTGACAGAGGCGTCAAAGCACACTAACCGCGGGAATTGTTCTTTGAGTTTTGCATCCAGATTGTCCGGATATTTGGCCGCGCCCATCGACACCGTTACCGGCACAATCCGCTGAGCGTTGACTACCGCCAGCCCGCCGGCCATCAGATAATCCGCATACCGCAGCGCCTCGCTTTGTTCCAGCGAACACAGCACCTGCGCTGTCCCCAAAGCAACCAGCGGACTGTGGACCTTTTTGCCATATCGAATTTGCCCGATGACCGAGCCGCCGCGCTGTGCCATCCCGTGAACCTCATTGGTCTTGACATCAAACCCGCACGCCATCGCCGCCTTGGCGATAATTTCACTGGCAAGCAGAATCCCCTGCCCGCCGACGCCGCATAATACGACACTGGTTGTTTGCTCTTTCATTGTGGCTCCGCTTCAAGATTAATAATCGCACCAAATCCGCAGGCCTGCTGACACAAACTGCATCCATAGCACATCAGTTCATTGATAACCGGTTTGGCGCCGGAACCGTCAATCGCCGGACACCCCAGTTTCAGACACGCCTTGCAGTTCTTGCATTTATCCGCCAAAATCCGCCGCGTCCCGCCGACCCGCTTGCCTTCCCATAACGGACAGGCCGCACGCGAGACAATCACCGACGGCTCGGCAATCTCCAGCTCCTGCGAAATGATTTCCTGTATCTTTTTGCTGTGATACGGATTGACTGTAAAGACCCGCTTGATGCCGCAGGCGCGGGCAACATCCTCAATCGAGACCGCAATCGTCGGCTCGCCCATCAGCGTCCGCCCCGTTCCCGGGTGGTCCTGATGTCCCGTCATCGCCGTCGTACGGTTATCGACCACGATAATCGTCGATACGCCCTTATTGTAGGCAATATCCAGCAAGCCCGTAATGCCCGAATGGAAGAATGTCGAATCCCCGACCATCCCGACAATCTTGCGTTTTTCGCCGGCCTTGTCCAGACCGTGTGCCATCGAAATACCGCCGCCCATACACAGAATAATATCCAAGCGGCTGAGCGGCTTAAATGTCCCAAGACTGTAGCAGCCGATATCGCCGGTTACGACCACATCGTGCTTGCCCAGCGCGCTGAACACCCCGCGATGCGGACAGCCCGGACACAGCACCGGCGGACGCGCCGGCAGCACATCGGCATACAGCGGCTTGGTAATCTGGGCAATCTGCTTGCCCTCCATCTTCGCCCGGCATTCGGCCAGCACCGGTACCGACAATTCCCCAATATTGGGTATGATATCGTGTCCCTGGCAGGCAATCCCCAGCGATTTAATATGTTCTTCGAGGAAGTCATCCAGTTCTTCGACCACCAGCACCCGCTTGACACCGGCGGCAAACTGGCGAATCAATTCATCCGGAAACGGGTACGCCATGCCCAGTTTCAGCACCGACGCTTCCGGCCAGACCTCGCGGACATACTGATAGGCGATACTGTGTGTAATAATCCCTAACTCTTTATCCTGCCATTCGATACGATTGGCCGTACTGCCAACCGCAAAATCCCGCAGGGCATACAGCCGTTTTTCAACGTGCTTGCGCATCTGACGCGCCCACAGCGGCACCGGCACAAACCGGGCTTGATTCTTCTCCAGCCCAATCGGCTTGGGATTAGTCTGGCGTTCTTCCAGCGTTACAACGCTGCGCGAATGGCTGATCCGCGTGGTGGTACGCAAAATGACCGGCGTCTGAAACTGTTCCGATATCGCAATCCCCAGTTTGACGAAGTCTTTGGCTTCCTGACTGTCCGATGGCTCCAAAATGGGCACTTTGGCAAAACGGGCAAAATGCCGCGTATCCTGTTCGTTTTGCGAGGAATGCATCCCCGGGTCGTCGGCGACAATAATCACCATCCCGCCCTCAACGCCCAGATAACTGAGCGTCATCAGCGGGTCGGCCGCGACATTCAAGCCCACATGCTTCATCGTAACAATGGAGCGCGCACCCCCGCAGGCAGCCGCCGCAGCGACCTCAAAGGCCACTTTTTCATTGGGAGACCACTCGCAATAGATATCCGCCTTGTACTGGACGGCGTTTTCCAGAATTTCGGTCGAGGGCGTTCCGGGATAGCCGGTCGCGACCGTTACGCCGGCCTCATACGCACCGCGGGCGATCGCCTGATTGCCGCTTAATAGCTGACTCAATGACTTAACCTCCGATAATAAAATAGCTTACGAATTCAAGACATATCCATACCACATTGTTTTTATCAAGAGAAACAATATAGCAAATTCCCCCGCATTTGAAAAGCCTATTTTACTCCCCAAATACGGGACTGGTACGTTCTGGCGCAGCCAGGTTGTACTTGTCCCTTTTCGCAATTTTCAATTGTCAATTGTCAATTCTCTGCTTCTGCCTTCTGAATTCAGACTTCTATACTTTCCCCATCCGCTTTTCTCAATTTTCAATTTCTTCCCTTGCCCCGACCCGCAGGTGTCAAACCCAAATAGCCGCAGGTAAAACCTGCGGTCAACATCGAACAAAATCCACACACTAAAATACATACCACAAACAGCACCTCGGGTTTATGTCAAATCCTTCTTATTTTCAACTCGATCATCAGAGAAAAATGCCCTGTTATGCTCACATGTTCTTTTCAAGCAGCCATCGTGTCAAACCGGCTGAAACAACCATGCTTGCCAGTTTGGGTGCACATATTACAGTCGAATTCGGTAAGTTGTCTAAAACTTCAAGGTCGGGCGAGGGAGAATGTACAACAAAAAACAGCCGAGAGAAATCTCGTGCTTCCGCAAATTGTTTATAATACTGCTCGTATTCAGTCCGATTGGGTGCAGACTTGACCTGAACCATCACCCTCTCGTTGGTTACGGGAGACTTTAAGTCAAGATCAAGCGTCTTCTGCGATTTCCCAAGAACGCTGATTCTCTGCCATCCGGCATTTGAAAATATTAGGTCAACAAGAAGCTCAAAGTCTTTCCAGTGTAGACATCGAATCAGGGGGACAATTTCTCGCTCTAATGATGCAAGAGCAGATTCAGCAGTTGAAACTTCCTGCGATTTACGCCCATTGATTTTATTGGTTGCATATTCGACATCTACCGAGCAAATGGCACCCTTAAATCCACAAACCTTAGAAAATTGACCGCTAATTTTTTCAAATGAGAGTGGTTTTCCATAAATATCCGTATTTCGCCATTTTCCAACAATATCCCTTGTTTTGCTACGGTCTGCCAGCCTTGTGACGCCCGGTTTCGCAAATGCCCACCACAACTGATTAGCAAAAAAAGTTACCCACAGTGTGTTTATGTCTGATTCATAAAAATATCGAAGCTCATTTGTTACCTCTGTAGCCTTTCCTTTGGTTCTCCCTTCTGCGAGAAGATCATTGCGAATCTTTTCCCAATCGCCTCTTATGCAGGCAGTATGATCCATTTCATTGAAACCGAGACGAATGGTCTGATCTTTTTGTAAACAGTCTTTCTCCCAATGCCCACCAGCGCCGAGTTTTATAAAGAACGCTTTAGACGGAGTAATCTCTTGCATTTCTTCTCCCAATTGAATTAAAAGTGCCATCCATCTTTCGTCTTGTCCAATTTAGTCGCCGCCGCTTTACAGCAGCTTTTCCTTAAGTTTTTTTACCGCCTCCAATTGGATGACCGCCTCCCTGTCATGCGGACGGTTCATCGCCTTTTTTGCCGCGATCAGCGCATCCATCGTCAGCACATACAATTGCCGGTTGTTCACCTCGACAGGCTTGCTGACCGCTCGCACAGCCGTATAATCGCCGACGCCCGTAATTTCACTAAGACAATCCAACTGCCCCGCATCCGTATCCAGATACAGATTTTTATACTCGCTGCAGGTATCCCGTGTCAGCCGCAGTGCAGGCCGGACGGGCGTCATCCGATGTACCGGATGCAAATCCCCAACCGCATCCATAAGACGCAGCAGATTATCCGGACAAAAATCGCAGCAGATATCAAGGTCTTGCGTTACCAGAGAGCACCCATGCACCACGCCGGCAAATCCGCCGACCAGCACAAAATCCACGTTGGCGTCAGTCAGTCGGTTAAGCAAATTAAAAAACGACTGCGACATCATCTTCCCTTCTGATACAAAACCTTAAATACCGACAGAGCTGTCTCATGCCGTCGGATGCGTTCCTGGGGCGTTCGGTGCAGATTGGCAATCAATGCCCATACATCCACACCGTAGTCTCTGGCCGCCGCCAGTTCCGGCGTCTCGGATATCCACTGCTCTATCCGCAGCGCATCGGATTCGATCGAATGATTTTGTGGTGTATTCATGTTCGGCCTATTGTACCCTTATCATATCTGTCGTACAAGATAACAAATACCCCCGCATTTGAAAAGCCTATTTTGTGCGGACTGCCATCCAGATTTGCTTTTACAAAAATGCCCCGCTGCGGTATCATTCGTATCATGTGAAAGAATAAAGAAATACGAAAAAATGATGGTTATCCTGATAAACATTCTCTATTTTATCGCCATTGCGTTGTACAGTCCGGTCATCCTCTGGCGGATGGCGACGCAAAACCGCTATCGCCATGGCTGGCCGCAGCGGCTGGGCAGATGCACCCGCAAGCACCCCGGCAAAAAATGTATCTGGATTCACGCCGTCAGCGTCGGCGAAGTCAATGCCGCAAAGACGGTTATGGATGCGTTGGGTCAGCAATTTCCCGCTTATGAAATCATCTTAAGTTCAACCACCGACACCGGTTATGCCCGTGCGTGTGCCTTGTACGAAAAACAGTACACGGTATTCTATTTCCCCTTTGATTTGTCGTGGGTGATGCGGCGGGCAATTAGCAATCTCAAACCCAATTTGATTTTATTGATGGAACTGGAGGTCTGGCCGAATCTTACCGCTATCGCCCACAGCCAAAACATCCCCGTCGCCGTCATCAACGGCAGATTAAGCAACAAGAGTTTCCCCAAATACCTCAAATTTCGCCGGTTTATCGTCCCGATTTTTGAGAAATTGTCCCTGGCTTTGGTTCAGACGCAGGAATATGCCGGCCGGTTTATCGCCCTGGGCTGCCCGCCGGATAAGGTGGTTGTTACCAATTCGCTCAAATATGACACCGCTCAAACCGATGAGGTTGTGCCGGGTTCGCAGCGGATAAAAGAACAGATTCATCTGGAATCCGAACCGCTGTGGGTACTGGGCGGGACGGGTCCCGATGAGGAAAAAATCGCCTTGGATGTGTTTGTGCGATTGCGGAAAGAAACACCGCTGGCAAATCTGCGTCTTGCGGTGGTGCCGCGAAAGCCGGAGCGGTTTAACGAGGTCGCCGGCCTGATTGAGAAGATGGGGCTCGATTTTGTGCGGTACACTACGCTCAAGGCTGGCGATACATCCACCAATGGCAAGCCACCGGTGATTCTGGTCGATACGATGGGGGACTTGCGAAAATTCTATTCGCTGGCAAGTGTGGTGTTTGTGGGGCGAAGCCTGGTGCCGATGGGCGGCTCAGATATGATGGAGCCGGCGGCGATGGGCAAATGCACGACCTTTGGCCCGCACACGTTTAATTTCAAGCAGACGGTTGATGAACTGCTTGCCGCAAACGGCGCCGTTGAGGTACACGACAGCGACGAACTCTATGATATCACACGCAAGTGCCTGACCAATCGGGACTTTGCGGCGGCAATTGCAGTCGCCGGTCAAAAAACCATCCGCCAAAATCAGGGCGCCACGCAAAAAACGATCCATGCCCTCGCCGGGCTGTTGAACTCTGATCGCCAATAACACGAGAGGGCAATAAAAAAAGGGACGCATCCGTGCGTCCCTCGAACTCCGTTTCGACTATCGCGAGTCTCCTCTATTCCTTGACTCGCGTCACATACTCTCCCGTGCGGGTATCGATGCGCAGCATCTCGCCGGTTTTGACAAACGGCGGCACCTGGATAATCAGCCCGGTCTCCATGGTGGCCGGCTTGTACTGGTTGGTTGCGGTGGCGCCCTTGATTTCCGGGGCGGTATCGGCAACCTTCAAATCGACCGTGTTCGGCAGTTCAATCAGCACCGGCTTTTCATTGTACATACTGACGGCCAGTTGGGTATTTGGTTTGAGATACTTGGGGCCTTCGCCAAAGGCGTCATCATCGAGCGTAATCTGGTCATAACTGTCTAAGTCCATCAGGATGTGTTCGCTGCCGTTGGAATAGAGATATTCAAACTTGCGTTTATCCAGAAACGCGTCTTCGAGGACTTCCTCTGCACGAATGCGGATATCGCGAATCGATCCATCGGAAAGGCTTTTGAGCTTGGTCTGATAGACCGCTCCGCCCTTGCCGAGCTTGACATGCTGAAAATCCACAATGGCATAAAGGATATTATCGACCTTAATGGTCTGCCCCTTCTTCATTTCCGACGCTTTCATGCAACTCTCCGAAAACTCTTGACTTATAAATATTTTATGGGTATTTCGCCGGTACTTACGATGCCGGCATTCCTATTGAGGCGACCAGTATCGCATACCGGTCGAAAATTGTCAAGCGGACAGTTTGAAAAAGTCTTTTTCCCATGCTGCCGCTTGTCGAGCGGGGACATTATGGATAGAATGTCCGCCTTATTGAGAACTCCTGACCGAAAACGGCGGCGATGCAAGGACAAGTGAAAACCTATGAAAGATACTGTACAACATCTGATTGAGGCAGATAAAGCCTACCTGTGGCATCCATTTACCCAGATGGCCGACTGGCTTTCGGGGCAGCCGGTCATTATCGACCGGGCAGCGGGCTTTCGTCTGATTGACACAGCGGGACGCAGTTATATCGACGGTGTCAGCTCCCTATGGTGCAATGTGCATGGCCACCAGGTGCCGGATATCGACCGGGCGATTGCCGCCCAGCTTGGCCGTGTGTCGCACAGCACCCTGCTGGGGCTGGGGCAGAGCCGCTCGATTGAACTTGCCGAAAGGCTTATCGGGGTAGCCCCGGCCGGCCTGCAAAAGGTCTTTTACTCCGACAGTGGGGCGACGGCGGTCGAAATCGCTCTCAAAATCGCCTATCAATACTGGGTCAATCTCGGACAGCGGCAAAAGACGAAATTCATCGCACTGGGCGACTCCTATCACGGCGATACCATTGGCTCGGTCAGTGTCGGCGGGATGGAGCTTTTTCACGGCATTTATAAACCGCTATTGTTTGAAACGCTCTTTGCGCCAAGCCCCTTTCCCTATCGATTTGACGGAGCTGCGGAGCAATGCGCCCAGGCCAGTCTGGATGCGATGGATAACCTGCTGCGTCAGCACGAGGGGCAGATTGCCGGCATTATTGTCGAACCGCTGGTGCAGGGGGCGGCGGGTATCATTGTTCATCCGGCAGGCTTTCTCAAAGGCGTCGAACAGTTGGCACGCCGGTACGGGGTCTTGCTGATAGCCGATGAAGTAGCGACGGGTCTTGGCCGCACGGGCAGGATGTTCGCCTGTGAGCATGAGGATGTGCATCCGGATTTGATGTGCATCGCCAAGGGGATTACCGGCGGCTACTTGCCGCTGGCGGCGACATTGGCGACACAAGAGATATTTAACGCCTTTTTGGGCAAGATTGACGACTTTAAGACATTCTATCACGGCCATACCTATACTGGCAACGCCCTGGCGTGTGCGGCGGCGATTGCCAGTTTGGACTTGTTTGCGAAAAACCGGATTCTGGAGGTGATGCCCCGCAAAATCGACCTGATTGCCAGGACGCTGCAAAAAGCACAATCCCTGCCGTATGTCGGTGATGTGCGTCAGTGCGGGATGATGGCCGGCATCGAATTGGTTGCCGACAAGAAGACTAAGCAGCCGTTTGAGTACGGCAGGGCCATCGGCGCCCGGCTGTGTGCGGCGATGCGCCCCAAAGGATTGATGCTGCGGCCGCTGGGCAATGTGATTGTCCTGATGCCGGCGCCGGGGATGGATGAGCAGACACTCCAAGAAATGCTGTCCATTGTTCTGGACGCTATCCGATACGACCTGCCTGCTATGACCAACCTGCAATAAAAAAAGCGGCCGGCAAACACCGACCGCTCTGTCGCTTATTCTATTGGCGTTCTGCTATTCGGCAGACCAACCAGATTACGGAAGAGTCAGCCCTGACGCATCGCCGCCCTTGGTTTTGAGCATATCTACATACATCGCAAATCGCTCCTTGAGGGACGCCAATGAGCCGGTGAGGTTTTTGATGTCGGTGCCGAGAGCCTGGGCTTCCGCACTCATCTTGTCTGCCAGAGGGATGGCCGCTAATTTTTCCATCTTGCCAGTCAACTGCGTCTGGACATTTTTAATTTCATCCAGATAGGTCGTGGCGGTGGCTTTCAGTGCGGCGACATCCATCTTGTCGGCTTCGGCTTTCAATTGTTCGACCGAGGCTTCGAGGTTGATTTTGGCGGCGGCGGCCTTGACGGTTTCAACCGCTTTCTCGGCGGTCTCCTGAGCGGCAGTTACAGCCTGCTCAACTGTTTTTTCCACCGTAGAAGTTGCCGGTGCTTCCGGTGCGGAAGGTACGGCGGGGGCTTCTTTTTTCTTGCAGCCGACAACGGTCAGACAGGCAATCATCATCGCAATCATTACATACTTCATTTTGTTTCTCCTTAAATAATGTTTATTTTACAGTCTTATTATGTGCCGGATAATGCCGCTGTCCGGCCAATACGTATCCTTACGATAACCTATTTGAACGGAACGGATGAGAATATTCAATACAAATATTGGAAACATTATGTATGACGCCTTTTTTGAGCAGATTACGAGGTATTGTTTGTGTGTGCGGATGCAGTCTGTTGTAAAATACGGCTGAAAGCGAACAATTCACCGGCGAAACAGTAGAACAAATTAGAAAGGATGGCTGTTATGAGGAATTCAGGTATATTTTTGGGGTTATTGGTGTTGGGGCTGGTTTTTATTGCCGGCTGTGCCAAAGCCGGTTCCAAGAAGTCCGGCGGCATCGAAGAACCGCCCTATACGGTTGTCGAGAAGCAGGGCGCTATCGAACTGCGGCAATATCAGGCTCAGATTGTCGCCGAGACACTGGTTTCGGGTTCGTTTGAGGATGTCGGCAATGAGGGTTTTCGCAGGCTGTTCAAGTATATCTCCGGGGACAATCAAGCCAAACAGTCGATTGTGATGACTGCCCCCGTCGGTCAGCAGGCGGCCAAAGGCGAGAAAATCGCGATGACGGCTCCGGTCGGTCAGCAGGCTGTCGGCGACCAATACAGCATCACTTTTATGATGCCGGCCAGCTATACGATGGAGACTATCCCGCAGCCGACGGATGACAAGGTTGTCATTCGCCAAATCCCGCCGCAGCTAACTGCGGTCATTCGGTATTCGGGCTTCTGGAGTCAAAAGCAGTACGATGCGCATTTGGCAAAATTGCAGGCATTCATCGAGCAAAAGAAACTGACTGTGGTCGGTGTGCCCAACTTCGCACGGTACAATCCGCCGTTTATGCCTTTCTTTATGCGGCGCAATGAGATACTTATCGAGGTGCAGCAGCCCTTGCCGGCCGCCAGTTCAGCGGTCAATTAAGTCTTTCCGCAGCGCCGCAATAAACGGCAGCTCGCGGTGCTGATTGCGGTAATCCAGTCCGTAGCCGACGACAAAAGTATCCTCAACGGTAAAACCCAGAAAATCAAGCCGCATGGGTTTTTCGTGCGGGTTCTTTTTTTCCAGCAGGACACAGGTCTTCAGACTGGCCGGTTCAAAGTGCAGGATTTGTTTGGCAAGCGATGACAGGGTCAGGCCGGTATCGTAGATGTCGTCGATCAGCAGGCAATGGCGGTCGCGGATTGCCTCGCCCAGTGCCGGCGGCAGGACCGTGTTGACGATGCCGGCAGAGTGTGTGCCACCGTGATAACTGGAAGCCGAAATAAACGCCGTCTCGACGGGATGCCGCATACGCGACAGCAGGTCGTTGGCGAACCGGCGGGCGCCTTCCAGCACCACCAGCCCCAGCAGAGGCTCGAAAGCCGCATAACTGCGGTCAATCTGTGCGGCAAGCGAATCCACCGCGACCGCAATCTGAGCCGCATCCATCAGTATTCGTTCATATACAGGCTGCATAGTGCCGGCCATTGTACTGCCGGTACGGCAAAAGGCAACTATTTTGACAATACCTACAACAGAGATTGTATCTGCTGATAAAGGATATCGAGCTTGGTTTCAATGACATTCCATACGGTAGCTGGATTCAAGCTGTCATATCCGTGGACAAGAATATTACGGAAACCGATAATATTTCTGGATGAGCGTGTCCCCAAAAACTGGACAGGTGTTTAAGGTGGAATTGTTTTCGGGT
>CAZICJ010000022.1:0-37249 GCA_964537635.1 uncultured Pirellulales bacterium | reverse complement strand
ACCGGAAGTCGCCGGCAACCGGGAAGGCCACATCATAATGCTCAATCCATTCACCCGCTGCGGTGTTGATAACCTTATAGGCGCCTGTGTCGGTATCCGGCGTGAAGCTCCAGGTTTCACCCTTGGTAACCACGCCGCCGTCCACCTCATCGATACGCCAGAAATACGTCGTATTCATCTGCAGCGAACCCGGGTTATAGGTCGTACCGGTCTGATTGCCTTTGTATTCAGCGGACCCCGTCGTGGCGTTTCGCACCGTGGCGTAATCCGTGCCAAAATAGACATTATGGGAATCGGCGCCGGCCGCCGCATCCCAACTGAGAATCGGCTTCCAACTGGTTCGCCACTGGCCGTTCATCGGCGTCGGGTTCGTCGCCACCGCAGAGGTATTTTCCAGGATGATGGCGCTGATGCAGCCCATATTCGTGGAGTCGTCCGGGTTGCGGGTGATTTCAAAATCCAGCTTGCCATCGCTTTCGCCCACGAATTCATAGGTATAGACCAGACCGGCCGTCGGATTAAATATCGAGGCCGAACCGCCCAGTTCCTCAATCTTGTTCATGATGTTGATGCTGAACTTGGGCGTCTCGCTGGTCGAAGAGGTCACAAACCCAGTGGCATTGTTCGGGCGAATGTACAGACGAACCGCACGCTGGTCGCCATTCTTCTGCTCGTTAAAGAAAAACAGCAACTGCAGCTTGTAGGTGCTGCCGGGAATCGTATCCAGGCTGTACACCATATTGCGGTCGCCGATATTGCCCAGATTCTGGGTGCCCTGGTAATAGAGCAGGTAGCGAAGCCCTTGAGCCGTGTCATTGGCGTTCGGATAGGAACCAGTGTAGAATTTGCCCTCGCCCGGGAAAATCGTCGAGGTGATTCGGCCGCGATTGCACGACTCATAAAGACCGCGGTCCATGCCGTTGATGGGACTGGCCGAAGACCCCGCCGTTACCCCGTAAATCGGCGTCGGCGATGTTGGCTTGCCAAGACAGTTAACGTTGTACCACCCATCTTCCCATGTAGCATAATTTCCATCGCCGTTGGTATCGCGGGCAAGGTACTCCAGTCCCTGTACCAGGGTGTCGGGACGGTACAGGACATTGTTGATCACGATGCTGCCGTCGGACACCGGAGCGGGCTTACCGCAGTTGATGCCGTAGATGATGCAGCCGCTCAGGTCCACATCGCTGACCTGGTCAAGAAGTTCCAGGCGGCTGACCTCAACATAGAAAGACCACACATCGCCGGTAAGAACCGTCGAGCCGTCGCGGGAATCGACCCTCCAATAGTAGGTAGTGTATTCTGACAAAGCCGGCGGATCATAGGTATAACCGGTCTGGTTACCCTTAAACTCAGGCGAAGCCGTCGTCGCGTTGGCAACGGCCGTTTGGCTGGTGCCGAAATAGACATCGTAGGATGTGGCGACCGCATTGGGACTCCAGCTGAGAAGAGGCAGTTGATAGCCTACGTTGCTGCCGTCGGCCGGCGAAGGATTGGTCACCTTCCCGAGGGCGGGCATTCCTTCGAGGATGATGGCGTTGAGATCGCCAATGTTGTTGCCGCTGGAGTTTCGGACGATTTCGATATCCAGCGTGCCATCACTTTCGCCTGTAAAGGTGTAGGTGTAAAGCAGTCCCTGGCTGGTCCTGTCGCTCACATCGTAAGAGACATTGAGCTGGGCGACAACCGGTGTTTCCTGCGTCTGGCTGTCAACAAAACCGGAAGCGCCGTTGGGACGGATAAAGATGTCCATGCTTGTTGCTTCCGTGCTGTTCTTAAAGAACAGCATCTGCAGTTTATAATTCTGGCCCTGAACGGTGCTAAGACGGTAAACCATGTTGCGGTCGCCTGGATTGCCCAAATTCTGCATCCCGGCTGTGCTCAGGACATTGGCCAGGTTGGCCGCTTCGGTGCCCTGTCCGACAAACAGGTTGCTCACGCTGAAGGTGTGGTTGCCCTCGTAGGGGCCGTGGTCCATCCCATTGGTGTCGGAATCGGAACATTCCACTGTAACGCCGGAAATAGGATTGGGCGAGGCGGGTTTGCCCGGGTTGGCCGGATGGTACCGAGTGTCCCACCAATTCGTCGAACCATCGCCGTTTGTATCGCCGGCGGTGCCGGACCATTGATACACATCCCCCCTGAAAAGAATGCCACTAACCGTATAATCGAAGGTGCTGCCGCAGTTGAGGGCGGTAATGTTTCCTGTCAGATCGACGTCGGTAAGTTGGTCAAGAACGGTCATTGTGCCCTGGTTGACGGTGTAGCCCATTGAGGTTGAGTGTACCCCAAAAAGCGCTGCCAGTATCAGGGTCAACATACGTAAACGTGTCTTCATAACAATCTCCTCGAAAATTTAGTCGTTTTTGTGTACGTACCTCCCGTGTTATGCCCCCCTCGCTACCCAAAAAGAACCTCCTCTCGTTGGCAGCGATTCTGAAATGAACAAGCAACCCCCCTGAAATGCGACAAGCCAACCCCGCCGCGAACCTTTCAGAGTGCTTCATTCTCCCATTTTAACAAAACTTTAATTTCTTGTCAATACGGTTATCGGTCTTTTTTCAAAAAAAACATAAAAAAAACTTGTCCCACATAATTTTTTAATAAACGCTCTTTACGGCTCCGCCCTTGCAACCGGAATGGGGAAAAATTGTACTTCAGACCCCCGTTTTGCCGATAAATCGATATCTAAAACGATTTTTGAAAGGTACCCTCTTATGACAGAAGAACAAATTCTTCAATGGATGAGAAAAAAGGTTAAACGCGACGGTTTCACTAACGCAACAACGCTGGCCGAGAGTTTTCTGTCTGAATACAGGATTAACGATGCATTAGACCCGGTATTCTCACAGGGCCTTGACGCCGGCTTCAGGATTGCACAGGAAGTACGGGATAGAAAATCGACAATGTGTGCCTGTTAATACCCTGGTGCGGCCTGCGGCCGCACCAAATTCGAAATTTGAATTTCGAAATACGAAACAATTTCGGATAACAAAACCCCAAACTCAACTCATAATGCTTTATTAAAAAAGCACTTACGAAATCATCTATCGACAACCAAACAGATTAAACCATTTCTGTGAATCAGCAGGAATTTTGGACAAAAGTTTTACTTTTCAGTTAGCGGAGGAATTGGTAAGATACCCTTAAATCAACCACTTTCCGGAGGTATTCTTTAATGTCGGTTATTGGAACTGTAAAGCGTTGTTGTATTCTTATGGGTATTTTGGCTTTAGGCTTGGCTGCGGCGGCAGCGGCGCCCACTAAGCCGGGCGAGCCGTCGGCGGAAGCGACTGCGGCCGGCCAGGCCATACAACAAGGCTTAGACCAAGTATTGGACAAAGTTAACCAGTCTGCCCAGATTACCCAAAGTGATATTGCCGCAGCAAGTAAGATTTTTAATGACAAAAAACGCTATTTCCCCCAGATGACCAAACCGCACCAGGCGGCATATTCTCTGCTGCAAGGTTGGCTGGGGTATTTTGAAGGCGATTATGAGGGGGCCTATAATGGTGCTGTCAAGGCATGCAAACTGGAAGCGACCAGCGGCGACGCCTGGATCAGCCAGGCGGCGTTTGCCCTGCTGATCGATAAGAAGCCTCTGTTGCCGGCCGCACCCAAACCGAACCGGCAGCCGCGCAATCCCAATGGCACAGGTGCGCCGGAGATGATGGACCCGACAACAACGCAGGAGCCTTCCCAGCAGTTCCAGATGGGCAAACTGCAATTCGATATCAAGAGCATTTCCATTCCGCTGCTGGATAAGACCATTGAGGCCGGCGAGTTTGCCTGTATCAATGGCAGTACGCTGCGTTATCAGGCCGGCCAAGAGTCCCTGTGTCTGCTGCTGTGGCGCAAGAATGCCGATGCGGCGGCGGGCAAGCCGGCCGAATCGATGAATACGATGATGGAGATGGGATACGGCGCCACTCAGGACACATCAGGGTATGCGGCGGTACTCAAGAAACTTTACTTAGATTCCTGGTCGTCGGGCAAGATGAAATTTTTGACGGTCAATTTTGACAAGCCGTCCGACCAGCGGCAGGTCATTGAAGAAACGCTGGCTCGTCCGTGGCCGTGGGCGACGGTGTTCGCTTCGTCCGCTCCCAAAGCAGTTGCCGGACAAAAAGGCATCACGCCGGACAAACCCCTCTTGGTTCTGGCGGATAAAACAGGCACGATTAAATACGCCGGACCGGCAACGGGCTTTATTGCCCCGATGGTATTCGGCAAGATAATGGATATCAAGCCAGGCGTGCCGGCGACAGCGGCAGTTGACCCTAATGCCCCTGCTGCCCCTGCCGACAGCAATTCACTGCCCGCACCCGCCGCACCCAAAAAGAAACCTGCCGTAAAACCAGCTGCACCGCAGACAGAATCGCCTCAGCCCGCGGCGGCCGTCAAAGAGCTGCCGATGGAAGAGGCCGTTCAGGCGGAAAAACTGACCGTCTATGCCGAAGACCTGTTTATGCAAATGGGCAAAAAACAGTTCATGACGTATAAACGCGGCGTAGAGTTGTGCCGCCAGATTATGCGGGAGTATCCCAACACTGAGTACGCCGAGCGTGCCAAACTGCTGCTGCGGCGAATGCCCGAACACGAAAAAGCAAAATACAATGTTACCGACGAAGAGATTGGCATTTAATGACTATGGAAAAATTATTTGTAACTTACCGTATTCAATTGCTTTGTCTTGCCGCACTGCTGCCGATTGGATTGGCCGCTGGTGCGGGAGATTATTCGGTTGATTCGACCCTGTCGCAGGACATTTCGTTTTATCAGGCACCGCAGTCATCCGAAATGATGCCTGCAATCGACGGCGGCACTGTGGATAAAGTCATTCTGTGTATCGGCGACGGGATGGGGGTCAACCAAATCGCCCTGGCGCGCAGCAAGGCGGTCGGAGCCAACAAGCGGCTCTGGATGGAAATCCTGCCGACAACCGGTACAGTGCGGACATTGTCCGCCAACAAGGCGATAACGGATTCGGCGGCGGCCGGGACGGCGATGGCCTGCGGCATCAAGACCAATAATGGCGTTCTTGGAATAGACCCCAACGGCAAAGCGTATCACAGCATATTAGAACTGGCGGCGCAGCAGGGCTGGCGGACGGGGTTGGTTGTTACCTGCACCGTTTCGCATGCAACGCCGGCGGCGTTTGCATCTCATGTCGGCTCGCGCGGCAGTGAAGCGGACATCGCCGCCCAGATGCGTGAGGCCAAAGTCGATGTGCTGTTCGGCGGCGGCAGAAAGTTCTGGCTGCCCAAAGGCGCCAAGGGCAGCGACCGCTCGGACACACAAGACCTGCTGGAGCTTGCCCGCCGCGATGGGTATCAGGTCATTGAGTCGCGTCAGCAGATGATGCAGTTGACATACGGCCCGGTGATTGGACTGTTTGCTCTGGATGCCATGACGACCGCTGCGTCGGAGCCGATGCTGGATGAAATGGCCGCAAAGGCGATATCTCTGCTGAGCAAAAAAGCAGATTGGTTCGCTCCGAAGCCGCGTTTTTTCCTGATGATTGAAGGCAGTCAGATTGACTGGGCCGGACATGCCAATGACACCGCCGGCAGCATTCGCCAGACACTGTTGTTTGATATGGCGGTTCGTGAAGCGATAGAGTTTGCAAAAAAAGACAAGCGAACACTGCTGATTGTAACTGCCGACCATGAAACCGGCGGCTTGATGCTCGATGACGACAAGGACAACCCCGGCCAGCTTGCTGCCCGCTGGACAAGCAAGGGACACACCGGCGTTGATGTGCCGCTGTTTGCCTACGGGCCTGGCAGTCAGCAGTTTGCCGGCACCATAGATAATACCGACATCGCCAAGAAGATTGCCGGCCTGATGTCGATAAAACCGTTTCCCGTACCAATGGAAGAAACCGCAGTTAAAACAGAAACCTTGCAGACTGTTCCGTAGCGGGCGGATTATTCGGATGGAGTGTCCTGTTTTTTCACTTCGTCCGGCGGCGCATCATTGTACTTTTTGCGTGTGCCGGCATAGATTTCATATTTGAGCAGGCGGCATTCGATGCTGCCATTAAAAAATTGAATGCGCCGGCAGGTCTGCAGGCCGACTTTTTTGGCAAGTTCCGGATTGCCGGTAAAGATGTAGGCATTATAGCCGGTACATTTCTGCTTGAAAAAATCCCCAATGCGTGAATATGTTCCTTTGAGTTCTTCGATTTCGCCCATCCGCATTCCATATTCGGGATTGAGTACCACGATGCCGGCACCTTCGGGTATCGGCGTATCGGCAAAATCGCAGGTGGAAAATTCTATCAAGTGATCCACGCCGGCCGTCATCGCATTGCGCCGGGCGGATTCGACCGCCTGCGGCAGAATATCGGTAGCAATAATCCGCTGCGGACGAAACTCCGCCTTGCCGCGTTTTTTATTCTGTTTAAGCGCCTCGCTGCGCATCTGCTGCCAGGCCGGCTCATCATACAGTTTGGTGTGCATAAAGGCAAAGTTTGACCGCATCAGCCCCGGCACACGGCGAGTGGCAATCAGCGCCGCCTCAATCGCCAGTGTGCCGCTGCCGCACATCGGACAGACCAACGGCTGGCTGCCGTCATAGCCGGTCGTCATGATAATCGCTGCCGCCAGCGACTCGCGCAGCGGCGCCGCATACGGCAGCTTGCGGTAGTTGCGGTCGGAGACCTTCTGGCCGGAGGTGTTCAGATAAATCCAGCAGCGATCCTCTTTCCAGTACGCCTGTACAACGACATGCGTGCGCTCCTTGCCCGAATCGGGACGCGAGCCGGTCTTTTTCAAAATGCGGTCCACAATCGCATCTTTGATTTTCAGGTTGGGATACATTGTATTGTCAATCGAAGGCGTGTCAATCCTGCCGACCACGCAGACATACTCATTGGAGGGGATGATATCTTCCCACGGCAGTTTGGAAACCTGGTGATAGAGGTGGTTGGCATCCCGGCACTCGAAGTGATCCAGCAGATACAGCACATTAAAGGCCGTCCGCAGGTGCAGGTTGAGCTTCATCGCATCATACAGATTGCCGGTCATCTCCACGCCCGTCTCGTGGCACGAATCGACCGTAAAGCCCAGCGCCTCGACCTCGGCACGCAGCATTTCGCCCAACCCCTGCGCACAGGTTATCAGCAGCATTGATTTATCATTTGCATTCATACTGGGAATTATACCGATGCCCTGCCGCCAGTCCAGATGTTTTTCCGTTCGTACTTCCACGACAATAGAAACCACAGAGGACACAGAGTTTTTTTCTTAAACACAGATTACGCTGATTACACTGATTTTAATTTTTTGGTCTTCACGTTTCAATTTGTTTATGATTTAGGATTTTTTCCTGCTCGGAGTACACGACTGAACGTGTCCCCTTTCTCACTAATCCTGTCTAAAAATTGTTCCTCATCTTTCTCAGTGGTCTCTGTGGTAAATTAACCCGTCGTCGGCAAACTCGCTTGTAAAAAGTCTTGAAGCTGCGGATGCTCAAATACAAAGCCCGCGGCGGTCAGTTTATTTGGAATTACGCGGGCGCTGGACAAAAGAACCTGCTGGGCAAACTGGCCAGGCAAAAGCCCCAGGACAAACGCGGGAACATTGCATTTCGCCGGACGGTTCAGGCTGGCGGCAAGCAACCGTGTCAGCTCCGCATTGCGAACCGGCGAAGGGCTGACCACATTGACAGGGCCGCAAAGCGAGTCGGTCTGCATTGCAAACTCAATCGCCCGTACCGTATCGGTCAGGCTGATCCAGCTTTGCCAGTGTGTCCCATCCCCAAGACAACCGCCTAAGCCCATCTTGAATACCGCAAGCATCTTTGCCAATGCCCCGCCCGCCGTATCCAGCACCATCCCCAGCCGCAGATGGACCACCCGCACGCCGGCAAGGGATTCGGACGCTGCCGCCTTCTCCCACTGCTGACAGAGATCAGCCAGAAAACCCTTGCCCGGCGGTGATTGTTCGGTAAGACTCTCATCGCCTCTGCTGCCGTAATACCCTATCGCCGAGGCACAAATAAAGACACGGGGTCTGGGGCTGCTTGCGGCGATGGCATCCGCCAGAAACGCCGCCGTATCAATCCGGCTCGAGCAGAGGCGTTGTTTTTTGGCCGGCGTCCACAGACCGAAGATCGTTTCGCCGCACAGGTTAATCACCGCATCAAATCCAGCCAGAGCGCCGATGGGAATCTTGCGCTGGGCGGGATTCCATGCAATCTCATCCTGGCCTGCAGCACTGTGATGTCTGACCAGACGACAGACCCTGTGGCCGCCCGCGGCAAGATACCGCCGCAAGGCATCGCCAATAAATCCAGAGGACCCCGCAATCAAAATGTTCATTTTTCTGGCTTTGTATTCAAAATACCTTTATTGAATGCCATCCGACTCATTTCTTGGCCTTACTTTTCACTGGTTTTTTATTCTGGCGGTTATTGGCCTTTGCCAGCCAGCGCGTCAACGGCTCGGTTTGTGGGGAGCGAATGAACTGGATAATCTGCGACATCCCGTCGCTGTTGGCACAATTGAGCAACTGCCTCCCGCTTGTCGTATCCATCAAAACAGGACGAACAACTCGCCACCACGCGTCGGCAAGCAGCGGCTTGTACCCTCGCATCTTCTTGATATATTGCCTTGGGTCAACACTGTTCGTCAGTGCCGCAACCACATCGATTACCGAAAACCACCATTCCCCTTGATGAAGTGTCTTTCGAATCCGCTTGCCTTTGAATTTCGCAATTTTTGTCGGTTCCATAACTTAATCGCTCCGGGTTCCATGAAATTCCATTTTTTGAAATAATACCCAATTATTCCGGTCTTGCAAGCCATTTTATCCCCCCCTTCAACACCCAGCCTGTCGGCTATTTATTCCGATGGAAATCCGAACTGGCCGACGAGTTTGACAAAGCGGCAGCCGCAGACGCTTTGCTCTATCCAGTCATCGCCCCGTTTGCGATAGACCGTCAGGGTTTGATAGCCCGGCTCGCCAATCGGAGCGACCAGGATACCATCGTCTTTGAGCTGCCGGGTCAGCGGTTCGGGCGGCAGACGCACGGCGGCGGTGATGAGAATCCGGTCAAATGTTCTTTCCTGCGGCCAGCCGCGGCTGCCGTCGCCGACAAAAAACTCGACATTCTTTATCCCCAATGACTCCAATACGGTCTGCGCCCCGGCGGACAATTCGCCAAACCGCTCTATCGTATAGACCCTGCGGCACAGGCCGGCCAGCACCGCCGTCTGATATCCGCAGCCGGTGCCGATTTCCAGCACATCCCCCTGCCCATTGAGAGCGAGAAGCTGCGTCATCAATGCCACGATATACGGCTGACTGATCGTCTGCCCCATCCCAATAGGAAGCGGATTGTCATCATACGCACAGGCAGCATAGTCGGCGCTGACAAACAGCTCCCGCGGCACCTGATGCATCGCATCCAGCACCCGCGGGTCGGTGATATCGCGCCCGCGCAGGTCGCGGTCAATCATCCGCTGCCGCTGCGGCAAATAACGGTCAATCGGGTCAAATGTTACCATATCTGGCTATCCAATGTCGAAATATCCTCAATTACACCCGCCAATTATACTGCCAAAATACGACAAGGAAAATTTGTATTTATTCAAAATGTCGATACAATGGAGCAATCGAAGTAAAAAAGTTTAACCGAAAGGAACCGCGTATGGTAAAGAAAATTGTAGTGTGTGCGTTTTCCATGCTGCTGGGTGCCTGTGCGCCGAATTTCTTCCCGCTTTACACGCAAGATACGACCGTTTATGACCCGAACCTGACTGGCTTGTGGAAAAGTGACACGGCGATATTCCACGTGTCGGCCGACAGCAAAACGAAAGTCTATTCCATCGCCGTCTTTGAACTTGAGGACAAAAAGGCAAGTCATTTGCAGGGACATCTGGTCGAACTGGCCGGCCGGCGAATGATGGATGTCGAGTTGGATGCAAACCAGCAGGCAATCGAGAGCCTTGGCGACTATGCAAAATTCCATCTGTTGCCGGTGCATTATATCCTCTGGATACAGAAAACATTGCCGGACTTAGTTGTTGCCGCCGTCAATGGCGAAAAACTCCAAAAGGCACTCAAAGAAACGCCGGGTTGGATTTCGGTGGTTGCCGGCGGCAAGGATTCGCCGACATTGATTACCGCATCCACACAGGACCTGCAGAAAGTCTTTTCGGACAAGGCCTTTCTGGATGCGGTGTTTAACGAGCCGACCGTCTTAAAACGCATCGCCGACAAGTGAACCCCTATGGAAAAGTACCGTAATACAGCAACAGTCAATAATGGACTATTTAACAAAGGATACGATATGACCAAAAAAACCGCACTCAGTGAGCGTGCACCCAAAGCCATCGGACCGTACAGCCAGGCAGTCGTCGCGGGCAATATGTTTTTCGCGTCCGGCCAGCTCGGTATCAACCCGGCAACTGGTAAAATCGTCGATGGCGTCAAAGAACAGGCACATCAGGCGCTGACCAACATTCGAGCCCTGCTGGATGCCGCCGAGATGACCTTTGCCAATGTGGTGCAGGTGCAGATATTTTTGGCCGATTTGGCGGATTTCGCGGCGGTCAATGAAGTTTATAAGACGTTCTTTGCTGAACCCTATCCGGCACGCAGCACATTCCAGGTGGCCGGCCTGCCCTTGGGCGGCAGGGTCGAAATCCAGGCAACCGCTATGAAATAGCAGTAAATCTGCATCCAGAATATCGCATATTTTTTTATTGCTTTTTGCAGCCGCTTCTGATATACTGTTGCCCGAGCGGGTGTGATTTGCCTCAGCGTGCTATTAATTGTCGGCGGAATGGTGATAAAAATGCGGTTTTTCGGTACACTTCCCAATTGGGTACTTTGTGTGGTCATTTTATGGGGCAGTTTTTCTATATCGGCTGCGACCGAGCCAATATCGGATGTGTCCGGCCGTGAATTCGACCTCAGTAATCCCAGTCAGCGGCAGGCGTTTAGGGATGCACTCCGAGAACGGCGGCGGCCTGGCATTGAGCGGGCAGCCGAATACATCCGCCAAACGGGCAAACCCAAACGATGGTTCGACGGCACAAACACCTGCGAGTTGATGTCTATTGAAGAAGATGGGCAATTCATTGTTTACACAACCTGCAACGCCAACTCCGCCATCAGCATTGCCGCCGATATTGTCCGCGACGACCCCTATTATGCCCTGACCGGCAATGGTATTCCCGTCGGCGTATGGGATGCAGGCAGCGCACGAGCAACACATCAGGAATTGACTGGCAGAACAACGTGGAAAGATGCTGCTTCGCCTGGCGAAAATTATCATTCAACGGCGGTGGCCGGTACGGTCGGCGCGACAGGGGTTGTTCCGGCGGCAAAAGGCATGGCGCCGCTGACACAACTGTGGGGCTATGAGTGGAATTACGATGACGACGAAATGACCGCTGTCGCAATGAGTTCTCTCGTACAAACCGATAAAATCCAGATTTCCAATCATTCCTATGGTCCCGTCTGCGGCTGGTACAATAACGGTCAATGGATTTGGGTTGGCACCCCGCCTGCTCAGGAATCTTACTGTTTTGGATCGTATAGCAGTAATGCGGCTTCCTTTGACGATATATGCTACAAGGCCCCTTACTATCTTCCCATCCGAGCTGCCGGCAACGACCGAGGCGATGGCGGCAGGCCGGCGGATGGAACGACATATTATATCAATGGTTCGACGGCGGCGACATTTTATGCCGCAACGGGTCCTTATGCCGATAATGGAACGGAGAATGGCGGATTTGATACGCTGATGTCGGACGCCTGTGCCAAAAATGTCCTGACCGTCGGCGGCGTCGATGATGCCGTAACCAACGGCCTGCGCGATTTGAGCAAAGCAGCAATGAGCTCCTTAAGCGCCTGGGGACCGACCGACGACGGCAGAATCAAACCCGATGTGGTCGCCAACTGCACCGGCGTCTATTCGTGCGATATAGGAGGTGACGCATCCTATCAAAACCTGACCGGAACCAGTATGGCAGCCCCCGCGGCGGCGGGTGCGGCGGCGCAATTAGTCGAACTTTACGGGCGGCTTTTCCCCGGCCAGGCCATGCGAAGCAGCACCATCAAGGCCCTGCTCATTCATACCGCCGATGACCTCGGCAATCCAGGACCCGATTACAAATTCGGCTGGGGACTCATCAACGCCCAGGCGGCAGTCGATAAAATCCTCCTGCACAAACACAACCCGACTCTCCTGAATATCAAAGAGGATTCCCTAAAACGCTTCAACCCAAACAAGGATACCGAAGATGATTTCACTTTTGTGTGGGATGGCGTCAGTCCGATCAAGGCAACACTTTGTTATACGGATCCAGCCGGAACCGCAATAAGCTCGCTTGATGATCGAAATCCGCAGTTAGTCAATGACCTTGATATCACAATCACCGCCCCGGATGGAATAACGAAATATAATGAATTTGTCCTCGATTGGCTAAACCCCAACAATCTCGCAATCATGGGGAATAACGACAGGGACAATGTCAAACAAGTCTTGATTGTATCACCCACACAATCAGGCACCTATACAATTCGTGTCGATTTTGACAAATTAGACAATACACAGAATTATTCACTCATTATCAGCGGTCAGCATCAGCCGGCAGTGTACGATATTGACGGTGATTTTACTATCGGCTTGGGCGACCTTGCGGCAATGGCAAATGCCTGGCTAACGAGTACCGCCGCCAGCGATATCTATCCCGCCATTGGCGATGGCGTGGTGGATATGCTGGATTTTGCCATGCTTTCGCAGATTTGGCTGGCGCCGTAGCTCTACTTTATCGGCAAGGCCTCAGTATTTGGATGTTGGGGGCAGTTTATCAATCGAGCCGGTCACCAGATACACGATGCGTTCACAGATATTGGTAACCCGGTCGGCAATGCGTTCCAGATTGTGAGCCGCCCATATCTGATAGGTCGCGCTGGTAACCAATGCCGGCTGGGCAATCATTGCCTGAATCAATTCGTGATAGGCCTTGTCATTGAGTTGATCGACCAGGTCATCCATTTTGCAAATCGCCTCGGCGGCGCCGGCGTCCCGCCGAACAAACGCATCAAGGCTGTCGGAAAGCATCTGGACTGCCTTTTCGGCCATCGCCAGAATATGCGCCAGGGGTTTGGCCGGCACATTGTCGCCCAGCAGCAGGACGATTTTGGCGATTCCTTCGGCATGGTCGCCCATCCGCTCCAGGTCAGTTGCGATGTTCATAATGGCAATCATTTCCCGCAAATCGGATGCGACCGGCTGCTGCAGCGCAATCAGATTGACACAGCTTTCTTCGATTTCCCATCGCTGACGGTTAATGAGCTCATCATCCCGGATAAGTTTCTCGGCGGCTTTGAGGTCGCGTTTCTGCAGCGCCGCGATGGATTGGCGAATCGCCTTTTCGACACTTTGCCCCATGGAGACAACACGGGCTTCCAGACTCTGAATATGTTTATGAAAACTTTCTCTCATGTTATTTATCCTTATTTGTCCTTAACCAAAATTACTGTTGATATAGTGTTGCGTCAATTGCTGCAGCGGGTTAGCAAAAGTCTGCCTGCCCGTGCCGATTTCAATCAGCTTGCCGGATACACAAATCCGGCACGGTCGGATGCTCCGGCGGCTTGCTGCATATCGCGAGTAAAAAAACGATCCCATAATCCGGATATCGGTCTGGCGGGAAGACCCGCAAGAACGCTCGCAACCCGTTTTATATAATGTAGTTAATGTCAATAATGCGATACAGGTGAAAAATCGCCTCATTAAAATACCCACAAAAAAATCATTAGAATTATGTTAGAATTGATTATAATGGCCAAGCCTGTTTTGAGCAACTATTTTTAGTTAAAATCATGAATTACCCCCTGCGGAAATAGAAACCGGCCTCTTGCACAAGGCATAAAAGCGGGTATAATCACCCCTTTAATAATCGTATTAATACAATTAAGGACATACTTGCTATGGATTTTTTTACATATAAGAATGGCCGTCTATTTGCCGAGGGCGTCGATGTCCAGCAGATAGCCGAGGCAGTCGGCACGCCGGCCTATATTTACAGTAAGGCGACATTTCTTGGTCATTTTCAGAAGATTAAGCAGGCATTTACTGAGATCGATACCCTGATTTGCTACTCCATCAAGGCCTGTGCCAATATCAACATCCTCAAGTTGCTGGCCGAGGCGGGCAGCGGATTTGACATCGTCAGCGGCGGCGAACTCTATCGTGCCAAACAGACCGGCATCGATACAACCAAAATCGTCTATGCCGGCGTCGGCAAAACCGACCCCGAAATCATCGACGCCCTCAACGCCCCCATCGGTTATTTCAATATCGAATCCGAAGCTGAGCTGGAAAATCTCATCGAATTGTCTCGCAAATTAGGCAAATCCCCCAAAGCGGCGCTGCGAGTCAACCCCGATGTGGACCCCAAAACCCACACCTATACCACCACCGGCAAAAAAGAAAGCAAGTTCGGCGTGGATATCGAACGCGCCCGTCAGGTGTTTGAAAAATATGGACGCAACGGCACGGTTCAGTTGTGCGCGATTCACGTGCATCTGGGCTCGGCCGGCAAGAGTGTTGTGCCGTATATCGAAGCCATCCAGAAGACCATCGCCCTGATTGATACGCTGCGGGCGGACGGCTTTACCATCGAAACCCTCGATATGGGCGGCGGTTACGGCGCCGATTACGAGACCTCCACCGCGCCATCGGCTGCCGATTATGCCAAAGCCGTGCTGCCGCTGCTCAAAGACAAAGGTCTCAAACTCATTCTCGAACCCGGCGCCAGTATCGCTGCCAACTCGGCGATTTTGCTGACGCGCGTACTGTATCTCAAACAGGGCGGCCGCAAAAAATTCGTGATTGTTGATGCCGGCATGAACGACCTGATTCGCCCGCCGCTCTATGATGCGTTTCATTTCATTTGGCCTGCCCAGGTACCGCTAAGCCTCGTGCCGCCAAAAAAGACGCGATATCTCAATCCGGAAGACTGTGAGCAGGTCGATATTGTCGGACCTATCTGCGAAGGTGCGGATTTCTTCGCCAAAGAACGGCCCTTCCCGCAAGTCCAGCGCGGCGATTTGGTATCCATCTTCACCGCCGGAGCCTATGGCTACACGATGAGCAGCAATTACAACGCCCGACCGCTATTGCCCGAAGTCCTTGTCGATGGCGACCAATTCACGGTGATCCGCAAACGCCAGACCTACGACGACTTGATTGCATTGGAACAATAACCCACGGCTTTTCAGTTTTGCCGTATTTGGAATAGACTGGCCCTTTCGGGGCTTACTATCAAAAAGGAGTGCCCATCTTCCGGATGCTTGCGCCTCCGACTAAATCACTTAAAATCCCTATCGGGATTATCGGATAATGCACTATGTCAAAAAACCAAGAAACCCAAAAAGCCTTTTTTTCTTCCACTATCGCATTTAGCGGATGAACCCTAAACACAATGGCAGCCTGACATGATGGATGCCAGGCTGTCGTTGTTGTGTATCCACGCTGTCCGCGCCGTCAGCAACGCGGCAGTTGTTGCGAGCTTTGCTGTTTTTCAGATGCCGTTTTTGGCTCTCGCCGCAAGTTCCTTTACGGAGCAATCGCGTTTGGGTGCATATCCCTTTAGAGGCATGATGTGTTCGTGCACCATATCGAGAAAGTCATTCGGATACGGGAAGAAGGCGTCTTCGACTTCATCAGGCGGCGTAATCCAATTGCGGGCGCCCAGCACCACCGGCGGGGCGTCCAATTCGTCAAAGGCGAACTGTGTGATTTTGGATGCCATCGTATGCAGGAAACTGCCGCGTTCACAGGCGTCGGAGGCCAGCAGGATTTTACGCGTCTTTTTAATCGATTCGAGCACGAGGGTATAATCAAACGGTACGATGCTGCGGGCGTCGATGATTTCGCACTGGATGCCGTAGCTGGTTTCGAGTTCCTGTGCCGCCTGCATGGCGCGGTAGAGGGTGGCGCCAATAGTCAGAATCGTCAGGTCTTTGCCCTGTTTGCGGATCGCCGGCACGCCAAAGGGGACTTCGTAGTATCCGGCCGGCACGCCGTCGACGGCGAATTCTTCCGGTATGCCGTAGAGCCGCTGGCTTTCAAAATAGATGACCGGATCCGTACCGGTCAGTGCCGTGTACATCATGCCCTTGGCATCGTAGGGCGTTGCCGGAAAGACCACTTTGAGGCCGGGAATATGAGCGCACAAACTCGTCCAGTCCTGGCTGTGCTGGGCGCCGTATTTGCTGCCGACCGAGACGCGAAGCACTGACGGCATTTTCAACAGGCCGCCGCTCATCGATTGCCATTTGCAGAGCTGATTGAATAATTCATCGCCGCTGCGCCCCATAAAGTCGCAGTACATCAGTTCGGCAAGCACCCGTCCGCCTTCCATCGCATAGCCGCAGGCAGAACCTACAATCGCCCCCTCGGAGATGGGCGAATTGAACAGCCGATGATAGGGCAGGGCTTCGGTCAGACCGCGATAGACGGCAAACGCGCCGCCCCAGTCGCGGTTTTCTTCGCCGTAAGCCACCAGCGTCGGGTCGGTATAAAAACGGTCGAGGATGGCTTCAAATATCGCATCGCGCATCACGACGCACTGGCTGTCTTTGAGCCGTTTGCCGGCGCTGTCAAACGCCTTGCGGCTTTTGCTGGCCAAACTTTTAACGCGCGGATTATCCTCTTTGGCAATCAGCGACTCCGGCTTGCGGCTGGTGTCCATGGACTCAATCTTCTGATTGGAATACATGGTTTCATCGAGCAGGCAGTTTTTCTTTTTCAAGTCCGCCCGCGGCGAAATGGTCAAATCGACCGCTTTTTTGCAGGCCTTGACAATCCAGTCCTGTGTGGTTGCCTTCAATGCGTCCAATGTATCCTGTCCGCAGACGCCGGCTTTGAGCAGTTCCTGTCCAAACAGCACAATCGGGTCTTCTTTCTGCCAGGCTTCGACTTCCTCTTTTTCGCGGTAGCTGCCCTGGTCGGATGGCGAATGACCGCTGTACCGATAAGTGGCCACATCCAGCAGGGCGGGGCCGTCGCCTTTATCCAATATCTCGCGTTTGCGTAAGATAGCATCGGCAACTGCCAGCGGGTTATAGCCGTCCACGCGCTCGGCGTGCATTTGTTCGGGATTGACGCCGGCGCCGATGCGGGCAAGCACCTCAAAGCCCATCGTTTCGCCATAGGGCTGTCCGCCCATGCCGTAGAAGTTGTTCTGGAAGCAGAATATCAGCGGCAGACCTCCGCGATACGGCGGCTGCCATAACTTCTTATATTGGTCCATCGTCGCCATGCAGATGCCTTCCCATACAGGACCGCAGGCGCTGGAAGCGTCGCCGATATTGCAGATAACCATCCCCGGCTTCTGATTGACTTTTTTATACAGAGCGGCGCCGACGGAGATATCGCCCGAACCGCCGACGATGGCATTGTTGGGATAAACGCCGAACGGCGGGAAAAAGGCGTGCATCGAGCCGCCCATGCCTTTGTTGAAGCCGGCTTCTCTGCCGAAGATTTCAGCCAGAGTTCCGTACAGCAGAAAATCAATCGCCAGGTCTTTGACCGAGCCAGCGGCGTCTTTTTCGACAATCTTCAGGCATGTTCCGTCGAAATAATTTTTCATGATGTTCATCAAGGCGTCGTCGCCAAGCCGATGAATCGCCGACAAGCCTTTGGCAAGAATCTCGCTGTGGCTGCGGTGGCTGCCGTAAATATGGTCGTCGATGGACAAATGGTACGCCTGGCCGACGGCGGCGGCTTCCTGCCCCAGCGACAGATGTGCCGGCCCGCGATGGTCATAGGGAATGCCCATATACGCCCCGCGCAGCTTGATTTCGTTGAGCATCGTCTCAAATGTCCGCAGTACCAGCATATCGCGCTGTATGCGGATCAAATCGTCCTTGCTGTACCGCGTCAGTTCATCGCTGACGCTCTTATTGTACTGGTTGAGCGGGATGGGTTTGAGTTTTAATTGGCCGCTTTTACGGATTTCCGACGGCAGAATCATTTGGTTTTTTGGCATGTTATACAATTCCTGATAAAATCGATTGTGTTTTTGGTAAGCAGGCGGCATCCTGCGGATAAATCATTTCAATGGATTGACGAGCAAAAAAATCGACCCATGTCTGAGGCGGGCGTATGTCTGTGATGACTGCCGAGACGGCCTGCCAGTCAGCGATTTTATACAGACCCGGTGCGTCGAACTTGCTGCTGTCGGCCAGCAGGATGCACCGGCGGGCATTGCGGATGGCCAGGCCGAAAATATTGGCGCTTTCGATGTCAATGGCGGTCATGCCGAAATCCATGCTGATGCCGTCAACGCCAATAAACGCCAGGTACCCCCGTAATTGCTCCAAAGCCGCCGCCGCCATCGGGCCGACGGTGTCCATTCTGTCATAGCGGTATTGCCCGCCCAGTGTGATGATATTTAGTCCCGGTGCGTGAAGCTCCTGGGCGGTTCGGACGGAATTGACAATGACCGATAATCCCTTTTTTCCGCGCAGAAAGCCTGCCATGGCAAAACAGGTGGTGCCGGAATCCAGAAATATCTGGTCGCCATCCTTGACCATGCCGGCGGCCAGTTGAGCGATAATCTGCTTGGCCTCGACATTACGCATCGATTTGGACATAAACGAGTAATCCCAGTTGCGTACAAGGCTTGCGCCGCCATGCGTCAGTTCCAGCAGGCCCTCTGCGGCCAGTGTATGCAGGTCCCGACGGATAGTCGCCGGGGACACGGACAATTCCTGGGACAAATAGGATACCGATACCGTCCCATTTTTGTAGGCGGCATTTAAGATTGCATCTTTTCTTTTTTGGTTAGAGGCCATACTGAATCACCATAAAAGCCATTTTAAGTGCACTTTTTTATTATTAAATCAAAATAAAACAAAAATATCAATAAAAAAATGAAAAAAAATGATTGATTTGTGATTTAATTTGTCGTATAATTTTCATAAATTGATACTGATTCTGGATTGAATGGATAGACAATGACCGAGTTAATTGTTCCAAAAAGCGGAAAAATGCCCATTGATGGGATTTTTTCGCAGTGGCTTGTGAAAGTCGGTGAGGCTGTCAAAAAAGGACAATCTATTGCCCAAATAGAGACTTTCGGGCAGATTATCGAGATACAGTCGCCGGCCGAGGGTGTTTTATTGAAAACGATGGTCGATGCTGGGATGCCGGCGGCAACCGGGGCGTTCCTGGCTCAAATCGGTCAACCGGATGAAAAAATAGATAAGACTCATCCAGAAACACAACACCAAAAAGAGGTTAAGAATATGACTCAAACACAATCCGGCAAGGTGATACCCGTTCTGATGCCGCAGGCCGGCCAGTCGATGGAAGAAGGCAGAATTATCGCCTGGAAAGTCAAGGTCGGTGATGTCATTAAAGTTGGGCAGGTGATTTTTGAAATCGAAACCGATAAGGCGACGATGGAAGTCGAGGCTATCGACAGCGGCAGAGTTGCTAAAATTGTCGTAGAAGAAGGCGGTGTTGCCGAAGTCAAGACTCCGGTTGCCTATCTTGCCGACAATGATGCGGATGTTGTGGCATATCTGGCCAGCTCGGGGATTTCGGTGCAATCGCAAAATGAAAAACCGCAGCACACTTCCGCACCTGCCGCTGCATCGGCGCAGACGCATAAACAGCCGGTTTCAGTCAGCGAAAGCGGAAGGCCAAAGGCTTCTCCGGCTGCCCGCAAGATCGCCCGCGATAGCGGAGTGGATTTGTCGAGTATTACTTCCGGTTCCGGGCCGCAGGGCAGGATATTGTCAACGGATGTAAGTGCCTGCGAAAAGGGAACATCCGAGCAGACGCAGACGATTCCGTTCTCCAAGATGCGTAAAGCCATCGCAACCAATCTGGCTTATTCCAAACAAACTATACCGCATTTTTACGCCAAAACGACGCTTGATGCGGCAGCGATGTTTAATCTGTATCAGGCAACAAAACAGAGGTTTAAGTGCAGTTTGAATGACTTTGTGGTTGCCGCCTGCGCCAGAGCGATTCGACAATTTCCAGCTTTTCGCAGCCAGTATAAGGAAGACCATATTGCCCAATCTGCACAAGTCAACATTGGCATTGCGGTCGGAACAGACAAGGGGCTGACCGTGCCGGTGGTGGTCAATGCCGACAAGATGACCTTTGAGCAGCTTGCCGCCGCATCCAGGCAGGTGATTGAATCCGCCCGTGCCGGCAAACTGGAAGGCTTCGGGCTGGGGGTGTTCACTATCACGAATCTTGGGATGTTTGGGCTGGAGGAGTTTTCGGCGATCATCAATCCGCCCGAATCGGCGATTCTGGCGGTTGGTTGTGTTCGCGAAGGCGTTATTGTCAAAGATGGCATGATCAAGCCGACGCGTCTGATGACGATGACGCTCAGCGCTGATCATCGGGTTATTGACGGCGTGCTGGGCGCCCAATTTATGGCGCTGCTCAAAGAGATGCTGGAAAAACCCGAGCAGCTTTTGTAAAATCCGATGCATAAGGAAAAGTTGAATGTCAGACCATTATCAAATAGCTGTTGTCGGTGCGGGTCCTGGCGGTTATATCGCCGCCCTGAAAGCCGCACAAATGGGCGCCAAAACTGCGATTGTCGAGAAGCATTATTTGGGCGGGACATGTTTAAATTACGGATGTATTCCATCCAAAGCCCTGCTTGCCTCTTCGGAATTGCTGCACAAAATCAGCCATGCATCCGATTGGGGTATTACTCTGTCCGGCGATGTCAGCTATGATTGGGGCAAAATCCAGCAGCGCAAGGACAAGGTACTGGTCAAACTGCGCGGCGGCATCAAAAATCTGCTGACTGCCAGGGCTGTCAAGCAGTATGCAGGACAGGCGGCGCTGGCCGGCAAAGGCAAAATTCAAATTACCTCCGGCGACGGCTCTAAACAGCTTATCACGGCGGATAAAATCATTCTTGCCGTTGGTTCTGTGCCGGCGCGGATTGGCGGCTGGCCGACCGACCCGGCTCTGGTATGCACATCCGATGAGGCGCTGCATTGGAAGCAATTGCCAAAACGGCTGCTGATTGTCGGCGGAGGTGTCATCGGCTGTGAATTTGCCTGTATGATGCGCGAATATGGCGTAGAAGTAACGCTGGTAGAAATGATGGATCATCTGCTGCCGGAGATGGAACCGCAATTGGGTGTTGCGATGGCAGAAATTTTCGCAAAGCGCAAGATTGCCGTTCTGACTGCGGTCAAGGTGCAGGAACTGCGTCAAACCGGCGACGGTCTGACGGCGGTCATATCGAACGGCCAAACGATTGCTGCGGATAAGGTTCTTATGGCAACAGGACGGAAACCCAACACCGAAGGCATCGGGCTGGACAGTATTTCGCTGACGACCGAGCGCGGCTTTATCCGTGTCAATGACCGGATGCAGACGGCGGTGCGGGATTATTACTGCATTGGCGACGCCAACGGCAGATGCCTGCTGGCGCACGCGGCCAGTGCGCAGGGGGTCGCGGCGGTCGAAGATGCGCTGGGGCATGGCGGCAATTTTACGCTTCCCATTCCTTCGGCGGTTTATACATTTCCCGAAATCGGCTCGGTGGGCTTGACCAGCAAACAAGCCGCCGAAAAGAATATCCCGGTTGCTGTGGGTCAATTTCCGATCGGCTATCTGGGCAAGGCGATGGCCGTCGGCGAAGAGGCCGGCTTTGTGAAGGTTATTCGCCATCGGGAAACCGGACAGCTTTTGGGTGTTCATATTCTGGGACACAACGCGACCGAACTCATTGAATCGGCGACGGCCATGCTGGGGCTTAAAGCCAATACCAAAGACCTCGCTGAGATGGTCTTTGCCCATCCGACGCTGGGCGAAGCGGTCAAAGAAGCCGCCGAAGACAGTTTCCATCAGGCGCTGCACCTGCCGCCGGCAAGCCTTTTAAAATTAACCGCAGACATCAAGGAGTCCTGATGACAGCCTCCATTCTGGATACCATTAAGAACGTCGCATCGGTCAGCGACATCGAAGCGCTTGCCGCCCGAAAGCATCAGCCTTGCCAGCCGCCGGCGGTCAACAGCCATATTCATCTGCCGCCGAATTTTTCGGCGTTTGATACCGTCCGGCAGGCGGCGGATTTGGCGGCGGCTCAGCAGGTTCGCATTGTCGGATTGAGCAATTATTATGATTATTCGGTCTATGAAGACTTTGGGCGATTGGCGGTCGGTCATAAGATTTTTCCGCTGTTCGGCCTGGAAATTATTTCGATGCAGCAGGATTTGCTGGACAGCGGCGTCCGCGTCAATGACCCCGCTAATCCCGGCAAAACCTATATTTGCGGCAAAGGCATCACACGCTTTGGCGCAATGACTTCGCGAGCCAGTCAGCTTGTTGAGACGATTCGCAGCAATGACCAGCGGCGAATGGCGGCGATGACGCAAAAATTAGCCGAGGTTTTTCGGCAGCATGGCATCGACACAGGTCTTGATGACAGGGCGATTGTCGCCCGTGTCGCCAAACGGCACGCCTGCGATCCCAATACCGTCTATCTTCAAGAGCGGCATTTGGCGCAGGCGTTTCAGGAAGTCGCTTTTGAGCGGGTTGACGCAGCGGTCCGCCGGCAAAAACTGGAAGCGATTCTGGGCGCCTTGAAGAATCCCGACGATGCGGTCGGCGTTCAGGGACAAATCCGCTCCAGCCTGATGAAAGCCGGCAAGAGTTGTTTTGTCGGGGAATCGTACTTATCGCTGCCGCAAGCCAAAGAACTTATCTGCCAACTGGGCGGTATTGTCTGCTATCCGGTGCTTGCCGACGGGGCCAATCCAATCTGTGAATACGAGACGCCCGTTGATAAACTCATTACGGTGCTTCAATCCGAACATATCCGGATGGTGGAAGTGATTCCCATCCGCAACAAGCCCGAGGTACTGCGGCAGTATGTTTCGGCGTTCCGCCAGGCGGGTATCGTTGTGGTTGCCGGTACCGAACATAATACGCTGGATGTGATTGCCCTCGAACCGACTTGCTTAAACGGCATTCCGGTGCTGCCGGATTTGAAGGCGGTCTTTTTGGAAGGCGCTTACGTGGTCGCAGCGCATCAATACCTGACGCTCAACGGCCTGGATGGCTTTGCGGATAAATATGGACGCATCAACAGCCGCTACGGGGATGTCCAACGCTGCATCGCTGGATTTGCGGATATCGGCAGGGCGGTCGTTGCCCGCTATTTTGAATAATTTGGTCAGGATAGAAATCTATGGAAAAACATCAACTCATTCAGACAGCCGCTGCGGCAATTCGGTCGCTGATGCGGATTGACGCCTCGCCGGTTACTGTTTCTTATAGTGAAACAGTATGCCAGACAAAAGAGGGGTGTCTGCGGCTGGATGCGATACCCGCAGGCGACGACAGCGGCACAGTTCTAAAGCGGCTCGTCAAATCCATCGGCGTCAGCGAGTCGATTCGCTGTGTCTGTGTTGAGGGTCTTGGGTGTTTTGAAATTCACCGGTTAGCCGATCCGCAGGGACGTGCTGCGGGCAAAATTGCCGTCGTTACAGGAGCAGCGCAGGGGTTTGGTCTTGAAATCGCACAGGATTTGGCGCGGCAGGGCGCGTATGTTGCGATGGCGGACATCAACCAGACCGCCGCGGCGGCTGAAGCCGAAAAACTGTGCCGGCAGTACGGCAAAGACAGGGCAATCGCCATTGCGATGAATGTCGTCAATAGAGAATCCGTACATCAGGCCGTTGGCGAGGTTGTCAAGACCTGGGGCGGGGTCGATGTGTTTATTTCCAACGCCGGCGTACTGAAGGCCGAAAGCGTTAAAACCCAATCCGAAAAAGATTTTGATTTTGTGACCGCAGTCAATTACAAGGGGTATTTTCTGTGCGTTCAGGCGGTCGCTCCAATAATGGCAATTCAGCACAAAATCAACCCCGCCGCGATGTCCGATATCATTCAAATCAATTCCAAGTCGGGTCTTGCCGGCTCAAATAAAAACGGGGCGTATGCCGGCAGCAAATTCGGCGGCATTGGGCTGACCCAGTCGTTTGCCCTGGAATTGATTGAGGACGGCATTAAGGTCAATTCGATTTGTCCGGGCAATTTCTTTGACGGGCCGCTGTGGTCAGACCCGAACAACGGCTTGTTTGTGCAGTATCTTCGTACCGGCAAAGTGCCCGGCGCCAGGACGCTCGAAGAGGTCAAGACATTTTACGAAAACAAAGTCCCGATGAAGCGGGGCTGCCGAGCCGCCGATGTGATGGCGGCGATATACTATCTCATCGACCAGCAGTATGAGACAGGGCAGGCGCTGCCTGTTACCGGCGGCCAAATAATGCTGCATTAATTTTTTTATGAGGAACCCTATGATTCCAGCTTCACAATTTGCGGTTCAGCTTATCGGTCCAGATCAATTGATATTGAACCGCAGCAAGCCGGTCGATTCGGTTGGCGATTATCACATCCTGGCCAAAGTCGAAGCCGTCGGTTTGTGTTTTTCAGATTTGAAACTGCTCAAGCAATTTGACAAGCATGTCCGAAAAAGTGAAATCATTTCCGGAATAGACCCTGCCGTTCTTGCCGAGAATCCCAGCTATAAACCCGGCAGTAAGCCGACAGTTCCGGGGCATGAGGCGTTTTGCACCATCGCAGCAGTGGGCAATAAAGTGAAACGACATAAAGCCGGCCAGCGCGTTCTGGTACAGACGGATTACCGCTGGCTTAAAACGGCCGAATCGAATTGTGCCTTTGGATATAACATGGAAGGCGGTCTTCAGCAGTATGTGCTGATGGATGAGCGCGTGATTGTTGATCCGGATCGAAATGAAAGTTTTTTAATACCCGTTGATCAGGATATGGGCGCTTCGGCGATTGCCCTGGTGGAACCGTGGGCGTGCGTCGAAAGCTCCTATATAACGGAAGAACGCAAAGCCATTTTACCCGGCGGCAAACTGCTGGTGGTTGCGGATAGAGGCCGATGCATCGAGGGACTTCGTGGCAGTTTTTCTGCGCAAGGAACGCCCGGTTCAATTGCGGCGGTTTGTGCCGACAGCGATCAACTCAAATCACTTGGCTCATTGGGTGTCCAGGTCGTACCGACGCTGCTTGACCAATTGCCTGACGAGGCATTTGATGATATTGTCTATTTTGGTTCGGATAAGAACACCATTGAAACACTCAATAATAAATTGGCAGCCGGCGGCATAATCAATATCGTCCTGGGCGGCCAAAAAATCGGCGCGGATGTAACTGTCGGGGTGGGACGGACGCATTATGGACTGACCCGCTGGGTTGGAACCGTCGGGATGGATGCGGCGGCAAGCTATCAGAATATTCCCGCTATCGGCGAAATCCGTCCGGGCGACAAGGCGATTATCATCGGCGCTGCCGGACCAATGGGACAGATGCATACTATTCGCTTAATCTGTTCGGGCGTTGAAAATCTCTCGATAACCGGCACCGATTTTGATGATGAACGGCTGGCTTCGCTGGGCGACAAAGCAAAGCCAATGGCCCAAGAGCGCTGTGTTGCCTTATCGCTTGTCAATCCCCAAAAGACGCCCATCGCAGGAAAATTCAGTTATTTTGCAATCATGGCGCCAGTCGCACCGCTGGTCGCTCAGTCGATTAAGGACAGCGCCGAAGGGGCGATAATCAACATCTTTGCCGGCATCCCCGCGACAGTCAAGCACCCGATAGACCTGGATACCTATATTGCCAATCGATGCTTTATGTTCGGCACCAGCGGGTCGCGGCTGTCCGATATGAAAATTGTGCTGGAAAAAGTGCTGTCCGGCCGGCTTGACACGAATTGTTCCGTGGATGCGGTTTGCGGCATGGCCGGCGCTATCGATGGCATCCGTGCGGTGGAATCGCGGGCTATGGCCGGCAAGATTATCGTATATCCGCAATTAGAGGAGCTGCCGCTGACGCCGCTGTCGAAACTATCTGAAAACTATCCATCCGTTGCGGCAAAACTAAGCGGCGGCATCTGGACCCGGCAGGCCGAAGACGAACTGCTGAAAGTCGGTCGGCGCCAGCCATAATCGGCGGACTGCCGGCAGACAAACAAAAAGCCCGGTCTGTTGCCGGGCTTGTTTCGTATCCAACTGGCTTGACAGCGTCAATGATAAAAATGCCGCATTCCGGTAAAGACCATAGCGATACCGTACTTGTCGGCACAGGCGATGACCTCATCGTCTTTCTTGGAGCCGCCGGGCTGAATGATGCAGGCAACGCCGGCGCTGGCGGCATTTTCAACATTGTCGGTAAATGGGAAGAACGCATCCGAGCCCATCGCCGACCCTTGCGACCGCGAACCGGCCTGCTTGTAGGCGAGCAATCCGCTCTCGACGCGGTTCATCTGTCCAGCCCCGACGCCGATGAGGGTTTTGTCTTTAACCAGGGTAATCGTGTTGCTCTTGACATGCTTGGCGACCAGCCAGGCGATCCGTAAATCTTCCAATTGCTGCGGTGTGGGCTTGGCTTTGGTCGGGAAGGTGAGTTTTTCCGGTTCCCAGCCGGCCAAGTCCCGCTGCTGAACCAGCAGTCCGCCGACTAAACACCGCACATCCATCTGGCGGTTGTCGATGATGCGGCGGTCAATGTCGCCGGTCTCCAGCAAACGCACCCGCTGTCCCCATTCTTTGAGCGTGCGGATGACAGCAATCGCTTCCGGTTCAAAGCACGGGGCGACAATCACTTCAGCGAAAAATCCAGCCGCACCGTGCGCCTTGCCGAACCGCCCGTAGGATTCCATAATCGTTTCGGCCAGTTCTTTGCTGACCGTCTTATTGACGGCGATAATCCCGCCAAAGGCGCTGGTTACATCAGCCAGATACGCCCGCTCATACGCCTTGCAGATATCGGCATCTACCGAGCAGCCGCAGGGGTTCATGTGCTTGACAACCACCGCGGCCGGCTCATCAAATTCCTTAGCCAGTTCAAAGGCGGCATTGGCATCCATCAGATTGTTAAAACTAATCGGCGTGCCGCCTTCGAGCAGTTTGGCCGTTCCGATGCTGACTTCTTTGGCGGCCGGCAGCCGGTAAAACGCCCCCAACTGATGCGGGTTCTCGCCGTACCGCAGTTCCTGGTCTTTGACGGCCGAAATCGTCAGCCGGTGCGGGAATGTCTGGCCGGCCTGGGCGTTCAGGTAGTCCGAAATCGTCGCATCATACGCAGCGGTCTTGGCAAATGCAGAACGAGCGAGTTTTTTGCGATGTTCCAGTCCAAGCGCCCCGTTTTTGGCTTTCATTTCTTCCAACACGCCGGCGTATTGACAGGCGCTGGTTACAATCGCGACATACAAATGATTCTTGGCTGCCGAGCGAACCATGCTCGGCCCGCCGATATCAATATTTTCAATCGCCTCTTCAAACGTACAGCCCACTTTGGCGATGGTCTTTTCAAACGGATACAGATTCACGCATACCAAATCAATCGGCTCAATACCGTGTTTTTTCATTGACTCCACATGGTCGGCTTTGTCCCGCAGAGCCAGCAGGCCGCCGTGAATCTTTGGGTGCAGCGTCTTGACGCGGCCGTCCATCATTTCCGGAAACCCCGTTACCGAATCAATGCTGACAACCTTGACGCCGGCATCCAGCAGGGTCTTTGCCGTGCCGCCGGTACTGATAATTGTTACGCCCATTCGACTCAGTTCCGACGCAAACTCCACAATGCCTGTCTTATCGGAGACGCTGATTAACGCTCTGCGGATTTTCACATCCATGTTCACCTGTCCTTTCTTAGAAGAGTCATCCAAACCGTTTGTAATTATCGCGAGCTATTGTCGGTCTGCGGCGGTGCGACGCACTGAATCCGGCCGTCGGCATTGCCCAGATACAGTTTGCCGTCGATCATATTGACAGCGCTGCGGTCCACTCCCCCCGCGTTAATTGATGTCAATTCCTTGCCGGCGGCGTTATCCACCACCGTTAAAATGCCCGGATTGACTAAAATGTATGTCTTGTCGCCGGCTTCGGCAAGCGTCGCCTGTCCGTTTTTGACATGCCATTTCGACTTGCCGGTTTCCTTGTCCACCGCATACAGCCCGCTCAATGGAACGGCTTGATACACTGTTTTTTTGCCGATAACAACTTTTTCTTTCAGAGCATAGCCGGCAAAAAACGGCGTCGGCCAGACATTCTTGCCGGTCTTGATATCCAGTTTGTACAGTTTGGTGTCTTCGCCCGAGACATACACATACATGTCGTCCAGCGACAAATCCGCGCTCATCGTTCCGGTCGTATTGAATTGCCACATCCGAGTCGGTTTGTCCGGATACATTCCGATGACAATCCCGCTTTGCGTCGCCAGCACCACTACCTCTTCGGTCGCGATAACCGAATGAATCAGGGCGTTATCGTCCGAACGGACGCTGAACAGGTCGATGAGTTTTTCGACATCCAGGACATGGACTCTGCGGTCGGAGCTGCTCAAATAGGCATATTTGCTGTTGCGAGCGATTCCGCAGCGGGCGCCGTTGCCGACATGCCGCATCTGCGCCCGGCGGCTTATCACGCCGGCTTCCGAATCGACGGCGACATAGTGAGACCCTACCAGAAAGACCACCCATTTTTCAAACGGCTTGGGTTCGCTGACCGGCAGGTTTTCTACCGCAAGATATTCGACAAACCGCGTCTTGCCCGTATGGCGGTCAATTCCGTACAGGATATTGCTGCTTGTAATGGCATACAGCAGGTCATTGATAACATACAGAGATGCAATTGTCTCGCCGGGCTTGAGCGTCAGAGCGGATTGCCATTGGTGCGCCAGGCCGGCATCCTTGAGCAGCGACCGATTGAGCAGGTCCTGGCCGGCGCCGGACGGCTGCGGCACTGCCGGAGAGGATGCCGCCTGCGATGCACAAACCGCGGCAAACAGCACAAATAACACCGAATAAATTCGATTACGGGCAGATGAAGCCATGAATGCCTCCGAGTTCTATCTATAATTGCACAAAATTTGACAAATCTACGTTATGGTCCTTCTCAAATTGACGCATCCGGTCAATCCGTTCAATATCATCCTTAATCCGATTGACCAGCTTGAAAATGTACGGCTTGCCTTCAAGCCGGTTGTGCAGGTCTTCCAGCATCGGCTCCCACCGATTATCATATAATTGCGACTTGAGCACCACCAGCATACGGTGCTTCTCATCGAGAGCCTCGACAAATTGCCGTACTTGCGAATCCGCACTATTTTCGCCGGAAATTATCCGTTTTTCTGGAATATCGGCCATGCAAACCTCGTTTCGGTACAAATCTTAACTGCTGGAAGGGTGAAATGCAACCTTTTTTGCCGCCTTCGTTGAGGATGTATCTAAAAAATCAATTGAGAATATAGAGCGGAAGCTTGGGCAACTGGCAACTGCTCTTTGGAAAAACGAACTCAATTTGGCAGTGGGAAAAGGCCTATCGCCCCTTGTGCTTGCCTTTTCGCAGGAATTTTTCGGGGTTGAATCGCCGGCCCTTGCCTTTGCCCTTGCGTTCTTCGACCAGCAATTCGGCCGGCGCCACAAACAAATGCCGTGCCGGCACATTGACCGATACAATCTTGACCTTCATCGGCTGTCCCAGATGCACGCTCTTGCCCGAATGCCGGCCCACCAGCGCCTGGGCTTTTTCATTAAACTGCCAGACATCCAGCCCCAGGTCGCCCGGCTCAATGAGCCCTTCGACGCCGAATTTGGTGCATTGGACAAACACGCCGAAATTCGTTACGCCGGATACGACACAATCCAGCTCATCGCCGAGGCGGTCGCTGAGCATTTGCAGCAGCAGAATCGTCTTGAGTTCCGTCTCGGCGTTATCCGCCTGCTGTTCGGTGAAGGATATCTGCCTGCCGATTTCGGCTACTTCCTGTTCGGACAGCACATCCGCATGACCGACCTTGTTTAGTTTGCCCTTGATAAGCAAATCGAGCAGCCGGTGCACCATCAAGTCCGCATAGCGGCGTATCGGGCTGGTAAAATGGCAGTAATGCGTGCTGGCTAAGGCGAAATGGCCGATGTTGGCCGGCGAGTATTCCGCCCGCTGCATGTTGCGCAGGATGTACATATTGACCGCGTATGACATCGGCGTACCGGCCACCGACGACAAGAGTCCCTGAATCGCCGCCCGGTCGAGCGTCCGCGGCACACGCAAGCCGCACAGTTTGACAAAGCGGCTGACATTCTTGAGACTGACGCCGTCCGGCGGCGGATGGATACGCCGCATAAATGGCACGCCAAACCGGTCTAATGCCGCCGCGACCGAATCGTTTGCCTCGACCATAAACATCTCAATAATCTTATGCGGGTAGCTGTCATCGGCAGGATGGGCATCGACGACGCGGCCGGCCTTATCGAACACCAGTTCGATTTCCGGCAGCTCCAGATGAATCATCCCGTTCTTGTCGCGGCGCCGCTCGATGGCGCGCGCCAGCGTCTCCATATCTTTGAGTAGCCCGACAACCTCGCCGGCAAAGCCCGCCGCATGGCCTTTGAGAATCTTATCCGCCTGCTGATAGGTCAGCCGGCACCGCGAGCGGATGATGCTGTTTTCAAAACCCGTACTCAGGATATTGCCCTGCGGGTCATATTGAATGTAGGCGCTTTTGACAAAGCGTTTCTGGTCGGGCTGCAGAGAACAGATGCCGTTGCTGAGGACTTCGGGCAGCATCGGAATGACCTTGCCGGGCAGATAAACGCTGTTGCCGCGTCGGCGGGCTTCTTTATCCAGCGGCGAATCCCGCGGGATAAAGCTTGCAACATCGGCGATATGCACGCCCAGAATCCAGTTGCCGTCGCGGTCTTTGCGCAGGCTGATGGCATCGTCGAAATCTTTGGCGTCCGGCGGGTCGATAGTGATAACGACCTCTTCGGTGATGTCGTCGCGTCCGACCGCCGTATCAGGATTGAACGCTTCGGCGGCAAGCCTTGCCTGATCACGGCAGGCCTGCTCAAACTCGCCCGGCAGGTTAAATTGCGTAATGACCGATTCAATTTCCGTGTCATATCGCCCCGCGCGCCCCAGCACGCGCACAATCGCCCCCTGTGCAATCATCCCATCGCGCGTCGGATACTGGACGATTTCCACAACGACCTTGTCGTTTTCGCGGGCGCCGCTGGACGGCGCATCCTGGATGAGAATCGGTTTTGAAAAGCCCTTGCCTTCGGGCTGTACCAGCCAGCCGCCGCCGCTCTTTTGCAGAATCCCGACAAAGCGGCTGCTGCCCCGTTCGACAATCTCGGTGATAATCCCGTTGTACCGGCTCTGGCCGCGGACACTTTTTTTGATGACGCGGGCGGCGACTGTATCGCCGTTCATTGCCCCGCCGGTCTGGTCGGGAGCGACGAATAAATCGCCGTGGGCGTTGGTTTCCAGCGGGCAGATAAATCCAAAGCCGCGTTCATTGGCTCGGAAAATACCGATAACACGGTCGGGGATGTGCGGCAGGGAGATGTTTTTGCGGTTGTCGATGGCAATCTGGCCGGCCTGGTGAAGATGCTCAACAGCCGCCTTGAAAGACTCATAGTCTGTCCGGCTGACGCCCATCATCTCAGCCAGCCCCGACATACTGGCCGGCTTATAGTCCCGCCGGCACAACACACGCAGTATTTGTCGCTTCAGCAGTTCCATTGTGTCCAATAAAAAAACGCCCGACCGATACGGACGCATCGACCGGGACGCTTACAATTCGTATGCAAATTCAGACCTACGCCTTTTTGAGGCTGTTGAGCTTCTTGGCAAGGCGGGATTTAATGCGCGATGCGGTGTTCTTGTGCATTGTGCTGGTTGCGGCGGTCTTGTCCAGCTTCTTGGTCAGCGCCTTATATTCCACTGACGCCTTGTCAATATTGCCTTCTTCCAGCGTTGTCATAAAGCGTTTGACTTGCGTCTTAACTGCGCTTTTGCGGGCGCGGTTGGTCGTGCGGCTCTTAGCGTTTTGCCGAACTCGTTTTTTGGCCGATAAAGAATGTGCCACGTTTTACTCCTAAAGTTTTTCTTAATTTTCAGTACATTTCGATTATGGGATTCAAGACACATCTTGTCCAGAAACACACAAAAGATTATGTATTATGACATTGGGAACGCAATTTGTCAATACGCTGACTGGTATCTTTGTAGTTAAAATCTGCCTGAGCCAGTTTCCGGTAGATTTCGAGTGCCTTGTGGGGCTGCTTGAATTCTTCATAAGCCCTTGCCAAATTGTATCTTATGTCTTTTCCAAGCGGGCTGTCCGGCAGTTGACATTCTTTGAGCGCTTCGGTGAACATATCGATGGCGTCTTCCATCCAGCCCTTAAGCAGGAAGCAAAGACCGATTTTATCCATCGCATACTGCCGCAAACGGGGTTCGCTGCGGGCTTCCTGAAGCAATGGGATGGCCTGGTCAAACTGCTGAGCCTTAATGAGCCGGACGCCGTACTCGTATTTAAGCCGCAAATCCGTCGGATAATTGTCAACGCATTTTTGATAATGCTCCAATTCCTGTTTGTCCAGCAGCGCATTCAATTCCGCAATCTGGCCGGCCTGCGAGGCGTCGCCGGATTCCTGAGCATCCCGAATCTGCCTGCGGGTAGCGGCAATTTCCAATTCGCCCAATTTACGCTGAAATGTGAAATCGCGGCTGGCCTGATAGGACTTTTTGAGAAGTTCGACGGCATCCTGATATGCCTGGGGGGTTGCCTGTTCGGCCAGGGCGTCGGCCAACTGCAGGATATTGGTTACCGATGCCGGCGCTGATTGAAGACGCTTTTTGGCATCATCCACCGCTTTCTGGCGCACGGCTTCGCTTCGGACAACATTGTCCTGCGATTGCAGATTATCCTGATAATCCTTGTCTTTTATGGATTCGCGGAACGAAGTGGCCTGCGCATAATTGCCTTTGTTGATTGTCATTTGAGCGGATAAATCACGCAATTCCTGACGCAAGTTGTCGTTTTCCGGCTTCAATTGCATCGCAAAGTCGCAGGCCGAAACAGCCTTTTCAAATAATCCTAATTTTGCGTAGGAATCTTTGAGCAGTAAAAATCGTTCAAATGAGGGTTTTGCCGCTGCCCGATTGGCGTCGAACAGGAGTTGGGCGATCCATTCGGCGGTACGCTTACAGTTCTGGGCAAGACAGGCTTTGAGAAACTTTTCGGCGTAGGTCAGGTTGTCCGGGTCTTTTGCGAGCAGATATTCGGCATTGAGCATCTGTTCGAGCGGGGTCTTGCCGCCGCTGTGCTTGAGCTGGTCGACCATTGAGGCCTTCTTAAGCCCCTTGCCCTGTCGAATCAGTGCCAGTTTGCGAAGCGGGGCGTGGCCATCTTCGAGCGCATCGGGAGCCAGTTTCAGACCATCCAGATACAAATCAATGGCATAGTCGAAATTGTCGGTCGTGGCGACTTCCTCAGCACGTGTAAAAAACGCCCGTGCCTTGCCAAGCCCCACATCTATCATGTCGTCATACTGCTCGATGCGCAACCCTTTCCTGTTTGTGGATATTATCTACTCTATCCTATCGGGACATCCACCTCGCTGTCAATAGCAAAACTTGCCCGCCCGACAGGCTGATGTCTTAAAAAAGAGTAAGGTTGGTCGGTTGACGATGGGCGTGTTGCCCGATAATATCAAATGTATGGCTTCTACAATCAATGGATTAATGTTTTAGTCCGATAACTGCACGCATTAGCCCCATTGGCATTCAGGCCGATTTTTCTTGCTATCCTATCCAAAGTTCAGGTTAAAAAGTCTTATCGGATTTTTGAAAAAAGTGTTTCAAAGTTTGAAATTTGTCATATACTGCCATGTCGTTTTTATGCCGGTGGGCGCCATTGGCTATAACGATACGGCTGTTCGCCGGGGATATCCCGGACAGGCGCGCTCCGGCGAAATATTAACAAGACAATTAGTGAGGTTTCCAATGAAAACAAATTATCTCAATGCAATCATTTTTTGGATGGTCTTTGCTGCATCGGCCAATGCCGCCCAAATTCGAATTGACAGCGCTGAAGCAACGCATAATCCTTACGAGGCGTCACTGGCGTTTGATAACAATCCATCCACGCGATGGACGACCGGAACGCCGCAGGCGCCGGAGCAGTCAATTCTGTTTAAGCTCAACCAGGCCGCCAATATTCGGGGGCTGGACATTCAATATGAGGCTTCTTCCGAAGACGGCCCGGCCGAATTTCAGGTCTTTATTACCATTGACCCAAAGAATCTCGGCCAGCCTGTTTATTCCGGCAAAGGTTTGAAGAAAAATACAAAAATCGAATTTGCGCCAAAGTACGGCAATTATGTTAAACTTGTCCAAACCGCAAGTAAAGGAGGTGCTTTCTGGTCGATTCATGAAATCACGCTCATCCCGGCAGATACTTCCGACACCTTTGCCGCCGGCGTCGAACCGCTCGACTCCGCCAAGATGCTGTTTCTGGATACGACTATTCCGATTGAGGCACGTCTGGATATTCTGATGGAACTGATGACGGTTCGTGAAAAACTGGCGATGGTCGCGATGGGAATGCCCGTGGAACGCCTGAAAGTGCCGGGCTTAAGCAGCACAGAAGCCCTGCACGGGTTAACCGGCAGTGCAACCGGCCAAACGACAATCTTTCCCCAGTCAATTGCACTTGGGGCGGCTTTTGATAAAAAACTGGCGTATCAAGTCAGCCAGGCCATCGGCCAAGAAACACGGGCCGCAGGATTTCAGCAGGCATGGTCTCCTGTTTTTGATGTCTGCCGCGACCCGCGATGGGGCCGATGCGAGGAAACCTTCGGTGAAGACACCTGCTTAGTCGAAGAAATAGGATGCGCTTGGGTCAACGGCTTTCAGTCGCAGGGCGTTATCGCCACGCCCAAGCATTTTGCCGGCCATGGCGGGACGCTGCTGGGCGGGCGGGACAGTCACGAAATCGGCTTGTCCGAAAGAGAACTTCGCGAGATTCATCTGCCGCCGTTTCGAAGGGCGGTCAAAGAATGCAAGGTACAGTCTATTATGCAGCAGTATGCGGGCTGGCTGGGCACCCCCAGCACCGCCTCAAAGGACCTGCTCAATGGAATTTTGCGGGAAGAATGGGGCTTTGATGGTTTCATCGTCAGCGACTGCTATTCGGTTCGCTTTTTATGCAGAGATAAACATTATATTTACGGCGATATCGCCCAGGCTTCACAGGGAGCTATTGAGGCGACGATCGCACGAAATTGCGGTAATGCCTACAACGATCCGGCAACGATTGCGGCTGCCGAGGCCGGCCGGATTGATATCGAAAAAATCAATTATGTCGTCAAGAGCATCCTTCGCGTATTGATGAAAAGGGGCGACTTCGAAAAAACCGCCGCACCGTTTGATTCAAATAAAGTCTATCCCGGCTGGAATAGCCCGCAACATCAGCAATTGGCGCTGGAGGCCGCCCGCAAAGCGATTACCTTGCTGCGAAATGAGAACAATCGATTGCCGTTGAAAAAAACCATCAAGACTATCGCTGTCATCGGACCGGCTGCCGATAATGTCCAGACCGGCGATTACAGCGCTCAGCCTGGAAAAGAACAGTTAATCAGTGTTTATGAAGCCCTCAAGACGCGTTTTGGCAGTGATGCCGCGATCCACTACGCCCCGGGCTGCGATTTTACCAGCAATGACGCCTCGGGATTTGCCAAAGCGGTCGAAATAGCCAAAGCCGCCGAAGCGGCGATTGTGGTCGTCGGCGACAAGAGCGAAGGGGAAAATAAAGACGGCGGCAACCAGTCAACCACCGGAGAAAACAGCGACAAAGCCGTCTTGCGTCTTTCGGGTCTGCAGGAAGAATTGGTCAAAGCCATCGCCGCGACGGGAACCCCGGTGATTCTGGTGGTTTCCAGCGGGCGGCCTTATACATTGGCCTACGCCGACAAGATTGACGCCATCCTCTACTCCTGGTTTGGCGGCCAGGCCTCCGGGACGGCAGTTGCCGATGTCCTGTTTGGCGATTACAACCCGGCCGGAAGGCTCCCCGTCACCCTGCCCAAGATGACCGAGCAGTTGCCGCTTTACTACAATTTCATTCCATCCGGAAGGCGCTATACATACATCGATTCCGACTCGCTGCCGCAGTATCGTTTCGGCTATGGACTTAGTTTTACCCAGTTTGAATACAGCAATCTCAGATGTGAGGTTGGCAACGACGGCCATGTGAAAGTCAGCGTCGATGTAAAAAATATCGGAACGCGCCCCGGCGAAGAAGTCGTCCAGCTTTACCTGACGGATATGTTTGCATCGGTTCAGACGCGGATTATGATGCTTAAAGGCTTTGACCGTGTTGCCATCGAACCGGGCCGGACAGCGACGGTATCGTTTAAATTAACACCGTATGACCTGTCCCTGCTGAATCGCTCGATGGATCGCGTTGTGGAAAAAGGGCAATTCAAGGTCTCTGTTGGTGGCGTCAGCCCCGCGTATGGCATCAAAAATAATGGCGATGCGGTCAAAGACCAGATGTATTACAAGGATGCGACGGAAGGTCTCATGACTTACTTCGATATTCCCAACGACTATGCGGCCGACTTTGCCTATCGCATACTGCCCTCGCAGGGAACGGCCCTGAATGTGGAGGTGGTCAATAAAGGCAATCTGACCGACCGGGGAGAGTTGAAGTTATATATCGACGGCCGTTACACCGGCCAGATGCACCAGTTCGAACTGGATCCGGCACAAAGCAAAATCATTGAGTTTAACGCCGGCCCATCCGGCAAAATGACCGCCGTCGGAAAGTATTCTTTTGCCGAAATCACGCGTTAACTAAATCGGGAATGTGCCCGGAAAAGACTCCTGGTACATTTATTTCTCTCCGACCACAGTTCCCTGACTCGGATTCGTCAACGGTGGGGCATGGAGTTATTTAAGCAGATTTTCCAGCGGATCGTCCGCCAATGCGTCGAAGCCGGTCTGGTTGGGGGTAAAACCGTGCATATTGATGCGACGCTCATTCGTGCCGATGTCAGTTGGGAAAGTTTGGTTCAAATCCATACGGACAGCGTCGTGCAGGAAAATCATTCTACGGAGGATGGTCCTGCTGACGGCCCCAGTCGTCCGCGAACTTGGCAGCCGAAACCGCAGAAACGCAGCACCACCGATCCGGATGCGACCATGACCACCTCCAGCCATTCTTTTCATATGGAACCCTTTTATAAGCAGCATGGGGCGGCGGATGACCAGTGCGGCATCATCGTGGATGTCGAGGTAACGACTGGGCAAGTCAGTGAGGGCAAACAGCTTGCCGACCAGATGGAGCGCATTGAAGCCAATACGGGCCAAAAGCCCCAGACGGCCACGGCAGACAA
>CAZICJ010000021.1:0-37365 GCA_964537635.1 uncultured Pirellulales bacterium | reverse complement strand
ACCTGAGAATCCTGCATCTGCACCGTTCCACCAACGCATTAATCGGATGAGCCGAAATATTCCGTGTATTGCTCATGCGGGAACTGAACTTGCTGCGGGTCTCCTTCTGTCATTTCCAAATTTGTTTGACGCAGGTTGCCGCCGAAGGTTATTTGCTGATTGTCAATTTCGTTAATATTGTACTGACCTTCCAGGTCATTTTCCGCAGTCTTATATTTTTGTGCTATGGTATCCGAGCTTGAGAAATTGCCGGTCCATTGGATATGGCTTGTATTGTCATTGTCATGTTCTTGCTCAAGTTTTACAAACGACCGCACGGTTTCATGCCAGTTATTCTCCATGGGATAATAACCGCCGAATTCAAAATCGCCCAGTTCCTTATGGGAATAGGCCACCCCTGTCCGAATCCGGGCGTCTTCGGTGATTTTTGAGGTTCCCTCAATATCGGTGATGAACGACCGTGAAAAATCCCGTGCTACATAGCTGTCAAATCCGATAAAAGAATTCAGCGACGGCACAGACGAAGTCATCTTTCCGGCTCCCGCCGCATCAGAATCTTTCATATCATCGTAGCCGACTGAGAATTTCCAATTCCATGATCCGGCTTTGGCGCCGTATCGGATATGCGAATAGGAATCCCCGTATTCATCAATCGTGGTGCTGAACAATCCGCCCGTGATATCTTCCGGTTTTTTTGTGATAACATTGATCACACCTGTGAGTGCGTTGGCGCCCCAGGCAGCGCCTCCGGCACCGCGTACCACTTCAATGCGCTCAATGTCTTCAACCATCAGCGGCATTCGGAAAAGTTCTATGCCGCCGAAGGCCGGACTGTCGGCCGAACGCCCGTCAATCAACAGGAGGGTGCGGTCAGAAACCAGATCGTGCAGACCGCGCACACCGATTGCATAATAGTTTCGATTTAATCTCAGGACGTCAACGCCCGGAGCATATTGCAGTATTTCCGCTATATTTGTCAATCCGCTGTAATGAATGTCCTCTGCGGTGATAACCGAAATCGGAACGGTTGATTGCGAAAGTGTCTGTTCCGTGCGGGATCCGGAAACGACCTTAAGCGTCATCAGTTCCTCAAGCGACATCTGGAACAAGTCGTTCGGATCCGGCGGCGTCTCGGCTGCAATCGTCATCGACTGACTTAAAAGCAGAACCGCCACTATAAGAACCCATCGCCATTTCGTGTTCATATTCGTCCTAAAAAAATACCTTTTCACAGGTGTCGATGTTAGATTCGTTTATCGGCAGGCGTTTCTTCACACGAAAACATGTTTTTGACAGAGTTAACTCAAAAAAAGGTGTTTAGCGGCGGTTTTATTGGACGGTATTTTTTTCCTCTATACCTTATAGGACCCAAATCGCTGCATCAAAAAGCATCTCAATAAAACGATGTCAGGAACAAGCGGCTATTCCTGTCGCTTCAGTTTGGCCCTTGCTCTATTTTTGATTGTCTATGAGGATGGATTCAGAATTCCATCCGGCGGGAGTGTGTGATATAATTGACCCATACAATCAGGAGATTTGAATAATGAAGACAAGAAAACTCGGAAATACAGAATTGAATCTGACAACCGTTGGGCTTGGAACCTGGGCGATTGGCGGCCAATGGCAATTCGGCTGGGGGCCGCAGGATGAAAAGGAATCCATCGCCACAATTGTCAAGGCATTGGAATTGGGCGTCAACTGGCTCGATACCGCTCCTATCTATGGCTGTGGCAGCAGCGAGACCGTCGTCGGCAAGGCGCTTCGGGAGACCTCCGCCAAACCCATCATCGCCAGCAAGTGCGGCCTGCTGTGGGATGAGCGTTTAAATAAAATCAATAATCTCGACAAATCCAGCATTCTGGCCGAATGCGAGCAAAGCCTCAAGCGGCTGAGAATTGATGTGATTGACCTGTACCAAATTCACTGGCCCGTGCCGGATGACAAGATTGAACAGGCATGGGAGGCCGTCTGCCAACTGCGTCAGCAGGGCAAGATTCGCTATGGCGGGGTGTGCAATTTCAGTCCGCAGCAGCTCGACCGCATAGCACCGATTGGAGCAGTCAATTCGGCTCAATCGCCGTACAGCCTGATGAGCCGCGGGGTTGAAGAGGGCTTGCTGGATTACTGCCAAAAACACAAAATGGGATTTCTGGCGTACAGCCCGATGCAGAAGGGACTGCTGACGGGCAAATTCACAACGCAGTCGCTCGAGACTCTCGCCCCTGATGACCACCGCCGGCGGGATATGAACTTTACCGGCGCCCGGCTGCAAAAGAATCTCCGTTTTGTTGACGCCTTAGAGCCCATCGCCGCCGACGAGGGCTGTTCACTGCCGGCTCTGGCAATCGCCTGGACGCTGCGCCGGCCCGAGGTAACCAGCGCCATCGTCGGAGCCAGAAAGCCATCGCAAATCGAACAGACCGCCGGTGCAGCCGATGTCATCTTGAGCAGCGAAACTACCGCCGCTATCGACGCCCTGCTGCGGACTACTTGACTACCGGAGTTGCCGAGGCATCATACGGGTTGAGCCGCACTGCCAGCGAGAATAGATACGGATAATCCCGCTGGAGATATTCGATATGCGACAGCCACTCCCGCAGCAGCAGCCCATACGCCCGCTTGAAATCGCCGGCCAGATGGGTCAGGTCGGAGGTAGGCAGGTCGGCCAGACTGTCGCGGTGGCACAACTCCTCGGTCAGATGAAATACCGCCAGCAGCAATTCGGTAAACTGGTCGTGTTCCAGCAGGTTGGGGTTTTCCAGCAGACGCAGGAGGAAATCCCGTTTTTCGATCACCATCTGCCGCAAACCCGGCAAATCCCCCTTGCCGGCATCAATCATCAATTGCCGCCCCATTACAAACTGTCTGGCGGCGATATAGTCTTTGGCTTTCCATTGGGCATGGACCCGCAAATGCTCTGCCAGCCCATCTTGAGTCGTATCAAACGCCGGCAGCATCTTGAGCAGCGGCGTACCGACCTCACTGAAAAACGCCCCGATAACCATATTGAGTTTGCTCAGAATCGACTGCCTCTGGCGTTGACGCAGCAGACGGTCGATAATCAGGGTAACAACCACCACCTGGAAAAACAAAAAGCCGATATCCGTAATCAAATACAGAAAAATGTGATGGATATCCCGAAAAACGACCCAATGCAAGACATAAAAGAACAAACACAACAGGAGCATTAACACGCCCCAGAAGAGATGATGATATTTTTCGTTATTCCATTGCTTCATATTCGTCCACCTATTGATTATGCTGTCAGCGATTCCATCCATCCGTGGATTGTGTCTTTATCCTGACAGGCACACACTTTTTCGAGCAGGTCGATTTGGCGCTGCGTAAAACAGGCCGGCTGGGTCGTATCCCACTCTAAACAGCCCAGGGCAGCCTGAATTTGACGATATAAACTATCCAGTCCGCTATTGTTTTTTGCACTGAGAATAACGCTGTCCGGCGTTTGCGGCGGACAGTTACCTACCAGGTCGGCTTTATTCCATACGCGGATGCGTGCGGTTGTTTCCGGCAAAGCCAGTGTCAGTTGTTGCGGATTAGATATATCCCCCACCTCAAGAACCAGGTCAGCCCTGTCAAGCCAGTGGCGGGTCAACTCCTGAGCAGCCGCATCCGGTATTGTGCCAATCGCCGCTGAGGCCAGACCTGCCGTATCGATGACTTCAGCACGCAGCGCCCCGATCAGCAGCGACACGCTCACCCAGTCGCGGGTCGTTCCGGCAATGTCGGAAACGATTGCTTTGCGGCTTTGCGCCATCGCATTGAGCAGGGTGCTTTTGCCGCTGTTGGGCGGGCCGGCCAGCACAATTCGAACACCGTGAATAATCCGCATGGCAACCCGGCTGCGAGACAAAACCTGCCCGGCTTGCTGATGGACTTGCTCGATATCGATTGACGGCATTGCGTCCAGCATCCGCCGGACAAAGCCGGTCAATCCGCCGGTACTCTGTACCTGAATCGTCGCAACGCCCTCGAGGGTAAGCGATTGACTCTGCGCGGTAATTGCCTCTATTGCAAAAAGACTTTTCCGGCGATGCCGCCATTGGAGCATCGTTTGATAGTCCGCTGTCTGGGCGCCTGCAGATACGAGCAGGCGGATAATTTGTTCGAGAATCAGGACATTGCCGTGCGTGCAAATGGTCAGGAAATCGGGCTGTTCACAGCCGATAACAACCTGGTCGAGAATTTGACTATCATCGAGGATGCTGCCGTGAATAAGCCGGCCAGGCTCAAATACCGCACTATTACCGCCGGCAGGCTTGAATACGCCGGACAGAATATCAGCCGCCCCCTGCCCAAACAACGCCGCCGAACCGATGGCGCCAGGCCCCTTGCCTGTCAGAACGCAAACATGTGCCATAACCGCTATCCGCCGTTTTCGGAATCCAGTCGGTCGATTTCGATTTTCTCGTAAATATGCTTTTTATAGGCGATGACAATCCCGCGCAGCGCTAAATCCGGCACCCAGGAATCGACAAATTCGCATTCACCCTTGAGCAGCTCCGCCCCAGCGCCGGTGGCGACTAAGTGCGGCCATTTCCCGACCTCTTCGGCATATTTACGCATCATCGTTTCCAGCAGACCGACCGCCGCGAAATAGAGACCGGAATTGATCGCCTGATGGGTATTGACGCCATAAGTCCCCAAGGGCCTATCGACTTGCACCAAGGGCAGCTTGGCAGTTTGTTCGTGCAGGGCTTTGGCGCCGAGTGCAAATCCGGGGGCAATCACGCCGCCCATAAACACGCCCTTGTCATCGACCAGATCGATGGTTACCGCCGTGCCGAAATCCGCAATGACAACGGCATCCTCGACGACAGCAAAGGCGGCCGCGGCTGTTACAATGCGATCGGTGCCGACTTTGGATGGGTCTTCGACATTGATTTCCATCGGCAGCGGGATATTGCGCCCAATCAGCAGTATCGACTCATTGAGCCGCTGGCGGCAAATCTGCTCAATCCGCTGCGTCCAAACATCCTTAACGGAACTGACGACAATCACACCGTCGCGCACGGGCTCTCTGGCGCTGGCGACCAAGGGAATCTGACGCCAAAAGTCCTGCAGCATCCTGCCCAGCAAATCATCCGACTGCGGATCATTACCGTCAATGCGTTCCAGCCCCAGTTCCTGTCCATCGACAAACAACGCCAGTTTAATCGTTGAATTGCCGATATCGATTGCAATCAGGTTCATATCTGTTCTCCGGTGGTCTTCTTTTTGCGTCCTGTCCGAGTCATCGTCCACAGGGTTTCCATCAGCATTTCTAACCCTTGGCCGGTCGCTGCCGACAGTGCCAGCACTTTTTTACGCGGCAGTTTTTTTCGCAGTGCTTCGGTCGCTGTCCCAGTGGGGTCTAAATCGGTTTTGGTAATGACAATCAGCTCCTTTTTGCGGGCGATTGCCTTGCTGTATGCGGCCAGTTCATTGCGTATCGTGCGGTAATTGTCCGCCGGGTCAGACCCATCCATCGGAGCCACATCGAGCAAATGGATAATCATCCGCGTCCGCTCCACATGCCGCAGAAATTCAATTCCCAGCCCGGCGCCGTCGCTGGCGCCCTCAATCAAGCCCGGCAGGTCGGCCATCACAAACCGCCGCTGGCCGCTTAATTCCACAATCCCCAACACCGGCGACAGGGTTGTGAACGGATAGTTGGCGATTTTGGGTCGTGCGGCCGAACAGCGGCTCAGCAGCGTGCTTTTGCCGGCGTTGGGCATACCTACCAGGCCCACATCGGCGATGAGTTTCAACTCCAGCCGCAAATTGCGTTCCTGTCCTTTGGCGCCCTTGGTGGCGATGCGCGGCGCTTGACGGGTGGAGGTAGCGAAATTCTGATTGCCCAGACCGCCCCTGCCGCCCTTGCAGACAAGCACCTTCATCCCCGGGGTATCCATATCCTTAATCATAATCTCCTTGTCGATATCGTACAACTGAGTTCCGGGGGGGACACGCACGATTAAATCCTGCCCATCCAGACCGTGGCAATTACTGCCTTCGCCGGCGCGTCCATCCGTGGCATGCCAGAACGGCCTGCCGGAAAAATCCAGCAGCGTATCGATGGATTCATCGGCGTAAAAATAGACGCTGCCGCCGCGTCCGCCGTCGCCGCCGTTGGGGCCGCCCTTGGGGACGAATTTTTCCCGTCGGAAACTCATGCAGCCGTCGCCGCCGTCGCCGGCCTTGACATGGATTTGTGCTTCATCAATAAACATGATAGAATTTGTTTCCAATTCTTAAAAAAAACAACCCGACATCATCGGAATCACCGCAGCGCCCTGCGATAGTGCCATTATATAGTGGATTTATCCTGAATCATACTAAAAAGTACGGCCTGTTCGCCGCCAGGCATAACCCACGGATAATAGGGATTTGTGAGAAAAGACAAAAAAAAGAAGACGCCGAGGAGGGCGGCGTCTTCGAGCGACGGGCCCGGTGATTGAATAAATCCTTTCACCGGCCTTAAGAGGTCTATTCTTATTCTACTGTTCTTTCTATACCATTATATCGGTAATATTACCTATTCGTATCAATTATTCTCCATAAAAAATCCATTTTTTGTGAAAATTTCGACGATATATGAGAAAATATACTTATATTGGACAATATAGGTCTTTTGTGTCTTGTTTTATGCAGCCATCGAAGCAAGATTTTTCTTAAGAAAATAAAGACAATCACCGTATTTTCTGTTGAAATCCCCTGAAAAGCTGATATAGTGCTCCGTTCTAATTATGAAAATATGAAAACAATAGCGTTAGTTGAGTCAACTTAAACCGGAGTAAGATATGATAAGACATGTAAAGAGCTTGCGAAAGAGAGCCAAACGCATCGGCTTTCGCGCCCGTCAGAGGACAACAAAAGGACGTAAAATTCATTCGAGCAAGCGCCGGACCGGCAGAGCCGTCAATGTCCGCGCCAGCTTCTCCTAATACAACTCATCGCCGGCGCTGCGGTTTGTGCGCCGGATTCAAGTTTTGTTTGCTCCCGCTTTCGAGATACCAACCGAAAGCGGGATTTTTATTTTACGCCTTTTTATAACCGTTGTACCAGGCACGTTCGGCAAACGGCTTTTTGGCGGGCTGCTTGTATTCCTGGCAGGGTATTCCGATGGGCAGGAGGATGCGAACGGCTTTTGATTGCGGCAAACCGAGAAGATTTCCAATAGCGGCCGCCCTGCCTTCCAGACGCAGCCAGCCATCGACCCAGACACTGGCATAGCCCAGCGCGGTAATCGCCAGCAGCATATTTTCGACTGCTGCCGCGCAATCTTCCACCTGAAAAGAGTACCCCTCATAGACCGCCTCCGGCTGAACATCGCAAATACAGGCAATGAACGCTTTGGCCTGCTGGACGGCTTTGTTGGCGGTATGCATCGCGGCAATTTTTGCAGCCAGCGACGGGTCATCGACAACGACAAACTCCGTCGTCTGGGCATTTTTCCCCGAGGGGGCGTCTAAACCGGCTTGAACAATTTTTTCTAAATCCGGACGGGGAATTTGAATATCTTTGTACTGGCCACGATAACTCTGTCTTTTTTTGATTGCTTCAAACAGTTCCATAACCTATTCCGATTTATTAATGTCTTTTCGTTTGATGCGAGCGCCAACAGCATTGAGTTTCTGCTCGATTTTCTCATAGCCGCGGTCGATGTGATACACGCGGTTGACGACGGTAACGCCATAGGCAGCCATTCCCGCCAATACCAGCGCCGCGGAGGCTCGCAGATCGGACGCCATCACGGGGGCGGCAATCAATCGGTCTGAGCCGGGGATAAAAACGCAGGGACCTTCCTTGCGGAGATTGGCTCCCATACGGTTGAGTTCAGCCACATGCATAAAGCGGTCGGGGTAGATTTTTTCGGTAATGACGCTGGTGCCGCGCGCCAGCGACAGCATCGCCATAAACTGCGCCTGCAGGTCGGTTGGAAATCCGGGATAGGGCTGCGTGGTAATGTCGGCGGGCAGGATAGGTCCCTCGCGATTGACAAAGCACCCTTCCGGCGTTTCTTCAACATCGACGCCCATATTGTGCAGGCGGTCGGCGATAGACACCATATCATTGATGCTGCAATTGCGGATATGGAGATTGCCGCCGGTAATGCCTGCGGCAACCATAAACGTGCCGGCCTCGATGCGGTCGCCGATAACCTTATAGCGGATAGGTTTTAACTCCTTAACGCCTTCAATCGTCAGCCGCGGCGAGCCGATACCGGTGATTTTGGCGCCCATCGCATTGAGAAAATTCGCCAAATCGGCGACTTCGGGTTCGCAGGCGGCTGATTCAATGACGGTCGTTCCCCGTGCCAGACAGGCGGCCATCATCACATTATCCGTTCCCAGCACCGTTGAGCCGAAGGGGCCTCCCAGGAATATCTGTTTGCCGCGAAGACCGCCGGGCGGTGCGGATGCGACGATGTAACCGGTTTCCAGATGAATCTGTGCGCCGAGTTCTTTTAAGCCGCGCAGGTGGATATCGACAGGCCTGTCGCCGATGGCGCAGCCGCCGGGCATTGAGACCTTGACCTGTCCGCAGCGTGCCAGCAGGGGACCCAGGATGCAGATACTGGCACGCATCTTGCGCACCAGGTCGTAATCGCCGATTGCATTGTCGATTTTTGACGCATCGATGGCAAGGCCGCCCTTCTCATCACGGCGGGTCTTGACGCCGAGACTGTGCATCAGCGTTTCAAAGCTGCTGATGTCGGCCAGATTGGGGGCGTTTTCGATGACCGACTCGCCGGCCGCCAGCAAGGCAGCCGCCATAATCGGCAGGGTCGCATTTTTGGAACCGGCCACGTCAATCGTTCCGGAAAGCCGCACCGGTCCTTCAATTTCAAAGATATCCATATCGTTTATTCCTTATTTCAAAGGGTAATGCAGGCAGTGTACCTCACCATGCCGCCGGATTCAAGGATTTTTGACCACGGAAAGCACCGAAAAAACACGGAAAAGAAAAACCACCGATTTCACAGATGAGACGGATTAAAGTTCTTAGTTCTTAGTTCGTAGTTCTTAGACGGAAAAGTTTATAGTTTAAAGTGCACAGTGGATAGCAAAAGACAGAAGTGGAATCCCGCATTTTTAATTTTTGACTTTTAACTTTTAATTTTCTTCTGACCCGCAGGGGTAAAATTGAACAACCGCTTTTATCCAATTTTTGAACAATTTATCGACTTGTTTCGTATAAGCGAAAATCAAAAACTTTTACGCAAAGGATTGTACTATGAGCAAACATAAGCCATTTTCGAGGTTATTTGGTATTGCGATTGCAGGAATTTGCCTGATGGTCCTGTCCGCGCATGGTTCGGGTGAGGTTAAATCGGGAGACGATCCAAATATCGCTAAAAACTTTACCTTAACCAATTATGACGGCAAGCCCATCCAGCTTTCTGGCTTGACCAAAAAAATCGTAGTTTTGGAGTGGTTCAACTATGATTGCCCATTTGTCAAAGCTCATTATAGAGAGCAAACCACAAAAAAACTGGTTGAAAAGTATAAAAAACAGGATGTTGTCTGGCTGCTCATAAACAGTACCCATTACATGAACCAGCAGAACAATAAGGATTTTGCCGAGGCCAATCAAATCAAGTTTCCGATACTGATGGACCAGGATGGAAAAGTCGGTAAATTGTATGGAGCAATGACAACTCCGCACATCTTTGTGATTGACAAAAATGGAAAAATTGCCTACCAGGGCGCCTATGACAATGCACCGCTCGGTAAAAAGCCGGAAAAGGAACAATATGTCAATTATGCTGAAAAAGCCGTCGATGAACTTCTGGCGGGCAAAAAAGTAACCATTTCAAAAACCAAGCCGTATGGATGTTCTGTCAAGTATCCGCCGGCCCCGGAGAAAAAATAGATCGGCCTTCGGCTGGCGGAGTAATCAGATTCGTCGGCTTGTCTCAGAATGACCGTCGGTATCGTGTGTGGGATTTTATCCTGAACCTGCCGAATGCTTGCGGCTGCGCTTCTGGTTTTGATTTTTGCATTGTCATTTTGATGTTTGATGTTTGATTATCTTCTGACCCGCAAGGGTCAGAAGATAATCAAAACCAGGGCGATCTGCCGGCAAAAAACTTATGAAAAGAAGTCTGAAGTCAGGAGCCAGAAGACAGAACTGGAATAAAGGGTATATCTCATCTATCCCATTAATCCCGTCTAAAAAAATCTGTGTCAATCTGCGTAATCTGTGGTTAAGAAAAAAAACTCTGAGTTCTCGGTGGCAAGAAATCGGTTTGCAGGCGGCAGCTATTTTATGTCGTCCCCTGCGGGGACTTTTGGGGGAGGGAGATGTGTGCGGGATGCGTTCCGCAGATTTCGCTTCGCTCACCTGCGGCTATTCGGGTTCAATCCCTGCGGGATTAGGGGAACACGATAAATCGTGTACTCCGAACTGTGAACTAAGAACTTAACTATAACCTGTTTTGAAAGAAGGTAATGCTATGGAAGAATGGATGGTATTGGTGATCGCGGCGGCGGTGGTGTTTGCGTTCAGCGGGCCGGCGGCATTTATTATCTCGCTGATTGCATTGGGCAAACTCAACACGCTGGAAGAAAAACTGCGGCAGTTGTCATTGCGGACAAAAGCCGCTGCATCTGCCGATCAGCAGGCCGTAAAACCGATATTGAGCATCGGCGATTTGTATCCGCCGGCGGCGCCGCCAAAACCAGCGGCGGATTTGGTTGAACCGGCCATTATCACAGCCCCTGCCCCCATTGCGCCGCCAATCCAGCCCGATACGCCCCTGCCGCAAGAGGTTTGTCCGCCGATGCCGGCTGCCGCTGGAGTCGAATCTCCCATTGTTATGCTGCAGGCGGCCGCTCGTCCAACCCTGCCGCATACCGACTCGCTCGAACAGCAAATCGGCACGCGGTGGGTGCTGTTTGCCGGCATTATTGTCTCCCTTATCGGCGCTTGCCTTTTCCTCAAATATATGTATGACAGAAATATCATGGGGCCGTGGGTGCGGGTCGGGATTGTCGCGGGGGCGGGACTGCTGTCGTTTATCATCGGCGAAATCACGCGCCGGCGGGGTTATGAGATTGTCGCCAAGGGCGTCGGGGCGATGGGCTTTGCCCTGCTGTACGCATCGGTCTTTTCGGCATATCGGTTCTATGATCTGATTGGCGTGCCGCAGGCGTTTGGTGCGGCGATAGTCATTACCATCGCGGCAATGGCGTATGCGGTGATTCTCAATGAAGTCGCCGTGGCGATTCTGTCGCTGCTTGGCGGCTACGCGACACCGCTGATTGTCTCGACGGGCAGGAATCTGCCGCATCACTTGTTCGGCTATGTGCTGATTTTAAGTTTGGGTGCGATGGGCTGTGCCGCCTTTCGGCGCTGGCGCGGGGTTAATGTCCTTGCGTTTTTCAGTACCTTTTTGCTCTATACCCTGTGGTTTGAAAAATTCTGCCGGCCCATGCTGGCGTATGCCGAGGCGCATCCGGGCAGGATTTGGATTGCGGAAGTCTGGCTGTGGGTCTTTTTTGCCGTCTTTCTGATCATGCCGGCACTGTACGGATTCATGCGTAAAATCACCCTGCAGAAAGAAGATGCCGTCCTGACCGTATTGTGCGGCGTCGGGACCTTTTATTATTTGGCGTCAATGCTGTTTGAGCATTTCCGAACGGAGCTGGTAATTTCGACGGCGATTCTCGGTGCGGTGTATTTGGCGATGGCGGCGATATCCCGCCTGCGGTGTGCGGAGGATACGGGTTTTCGTGCTGCCCTGATAACAACGGCGGTTGCCTTTATTACCGCGGCAATCGGAATGTATTTCAAGATGTACGCCCTGCCGCTGTGCTGGGCGATTGAGGCTGTGGCGCTGACGGCTGTCGGCGTATGGTTTGCCAGTATCCTGACGCAGGGGCTTGGGCTGATTGCGATGGGACTGGCGGTATCGTGGCTGCTGCAATTGCTGCCGCTGCATCCGGATGGCACTGCGTTCAGCGCCGTGTTCAATGGCGTGTTTGGGACATGGGTCTTTGTGTCGGCATGCGTGCTGGCAATGCACTGGTTTTACCGTATTCAAGGCGGCCGGACAAAACCGCAGGCAGGCCCGCTTGCCGAAATCCTGTATGTCATCGGACTGGGGCTTGCCGGGCTGGCGTGTCAATTGGAATGGTCTGCGGTCTGCCAGTTGCGGTATGAGGCCGTCCGAGCCGACCGGCTGGAATTGCTCAGCGTGCCGGTGATTCTGAGCCTGCTGACCATCGTGATGTCGCTTCGTCCGCTCTGTCCCAAGGGTGTTTTTACAACGGCTGCCGGCGGTATTGCCGCAACGGCGGGTGCGGCGGCCGCATTATATGCAGGCTTTGATTGTTATACAGCGGAATTTCGGCTGGTTTTCAATGATGTCTTTGCGGTGCAGTGTGTCTGGGCGGCCTGCATCCTCATCTCCGCCCTGCTGCTCAAGGCAAAACACAAGGACGACAAGGCACAAGCCTGGCCGGCGATGTTTGGCTTTGGGCTGGTTATTGTTGTCTGGCTGTTTCTCACCCAGCAGGTCTATCTGTACTGGTACTGTCAGGGCGAATATGCTCATCTGGCGCGCTGGAAAACAGCGGCCAATATGTGGGTATCGCTGCTGTGGGCCGGCTATGGTGCGGGTTTATTGATTCTCGGTTTTGCCCGAAAATTGCCCGTTTTGCGGTTTTTGGCGCTGGGTTTGTTCGGCCTGCTGCTGCTGAAAATCTTCGCCGTCGATATGGCAACCGTCAAGAATTTCTATCGCATTATCGCGTTTGTGACGACAGGACTTGTATTGGTCACAGTATCGTATCTGTATCAATTTTTAAGAAAAAAAGGATTCTTTGACGCTTTGGACAAATAGCCGATAGACGGTTTGCCGTCAAGCCATATAACGAGCTTGACGACCCGGAAAAATTCCGATAGGCAAAGGCGGATTTTCGTGTACAATAGGGCCAATGAAACAGATTATGCTATTATCCATGGTGCTGCCGGTTTTGGCATTTATCGTCAGCGTCGTGTTGACGGCGGCGGTTCGGCGGCTGGCGCCCAAAGCGGGCTTTTGCGCCTACCCGCGTCAGGATCGCTACCATCGGTCTGTCATTGCGATGGGCGGCGGCATCGCGATATTCTGGACGCTGGCGCTGTTTTTGGCCGGCGGTGCGGCGGCAGTCAAATGGCTTATCGCACCCGGCTGGCTGTCAGGGCTGGATGCGTCGCTGACGGTTCACGCGGCCGGCTTTTTGAGCAAGGCCGACCAACTGCTGGTCGTGGTCGCTGTTGCCCTGGGTCTGCATATCTTGGGACTGTGGGATGACCGCCGGCGGCTGGGTCCGTATGTCAAACTGATTTTGCAATTTGCCCTGGCGCTGGCGGCGGCGGGACTTGCCGATATTCGGGTGGAGTTTTTCATCCACAATAAAATCATCACGACGCTGTTGTCGGCAGTCTGGATTGTGCTGCTGATGAATGTGTTCAATTTTCTGGATAATATGGATGGGGCGTCGGCGGGCATGGCTCTCATTATCGCCGGCGTGTTGTTTACGGCGGCGGCGATGAGCGGGCAGGTCTTTGTCGGAGCGATGGGGCTTGTCCTGATAGGAACGCTGGCGGGTTTTCTGGTGTTCAATTTTCCGCCGGCAACGATTTTTATGGGCGACGCCGGCTCGCTGGTCGTTGGATTTTTCATGGCGGTCTTGAGTCTCAAAACCACCTATTACCATCAGTCCCAGGGCGGCCAGTTATTCGGCGTGTTTATGCCGCTGGCGGCGATGGCGGTGCCGCTGTACGATTTTGCCACAGTAACTTTTTTGCGTCTGCGGCAGGGCAAAAGCCCGTTGGTGGGCGATACGCAGCATTTTTCGCACCGGCTGCGCCGCCGCGGCCTGACGGATGTGCAGGTGGCGCTGACGCTGTATCTGGCGACCTTATGCACAGGGCTGGGGGCGGTACTGCTGCTGAACGCCGGCACGGTCGGGGCGGTAATCATTTTCACACAAACGACCATGGTACTGGGCGTTGTGGCAATACTGGAAGCGACCGGCAAACCAAACGAATAACCCTCTATGCGGATCATGGACGGATGCGGCAACCGAAAACAGACAGCACACTGGGGCGTATAGGCCAGGCCGTTGTTCTGGCGGGAATTCTATCTATTGCCGTGCTGCGGCTCAGTTTCACCGAACAGCCTCATAATGCACTGCAAAATCCGTTTTTGTGGACGACGGCGCGCGGCATCAGCCTGCTTATCTCGGCTGGCCTCGTATGCCTGATCACCCTGGCCTTTCTCATTCAGACGGCTGCAAATCAGAAGGCAGGCTCGAATCGTCTTTTTGCCGCAGGCGTTGTTCTGTTTATCCTGGGCGGCGGAATCGCCGCGGCCATCGCCTCCGACAAACGGGCGGCAATCACAGAAATCATGACGCTGGCAGTTCCGATGGCGGCGGTTATCGTGCTGCGGCGGCCGCTGGATTGTCCGCAGCGCATTGAGACGGCCGTCTGGGTGATTTTGTCGATGGGATGCGCGGCGGTGTATGTGAGCATAGACCAGTACACATCGAGCAATCAGCAGGTGGTGGACGCCTATCAGAAAGACCCGCTGTCGCAATTATCCGCCTTAGGCATCGAGCCCAACAGCCTGGGACAGTTTCAATACGAACACCGCCTGCATTCCAAAGATGTGCGGGGCTTTTTGACGACCAGTAATTCCACCGGCTCGTTTCTGCTGGCCGGATTGTGCATCACAGTGGGAATGCTGACTGACACCCTGCGGCATCGTAAAAATGATTCGGGCGCCGCGGCGCGGTCGCTGGTTTATAGTCTTATCGGGATGGCGATGGCGGCGGGTCTTGCCGCCGGACAAAGCCGCGGGGCAATCGCCTCGATGGCGGCGGCGGTCTGCCTGTTTGCATTGCTGGCAACCTGCGGACGCACTTTGTGGAAATACCGCATCCTCTTTGCGTCGCTGGCCGGCCTGGCGGCGCTGGGCGTCTGGGGGGCTGCAATCTGGTACGGTATTGAACACGGCAGATTGCCGGGTCCCAATGCCCTGTATGTCCGCTGGCAGTATTGGGTCAGCGCTGCCCAGATGTGGCTCGACCATCCGCTGGGCGTCGGCGGCGGCAATTTCGCAATTTATTTTCCTTTCTATAAAATCCCCGCCGCGCCGGAGACGGTCAGCAATCCGCACAATTGGTTTCTGTCGCTGCTGTGCCAGTTCGGGCCTGCTGGTGTTGTCGGATTTGTAATGTCCATTCTTGCGGCGGTTTATTGGGGGCTTAAATCCTCTTGCGGCAGCCTGCCTTGTCCCGTGATGCCCAATAGCCGTGCGGCATACGACCGATATTTCCCGCTTCTGGTTTTGATGGGTTCGGTGCTGGCGCTGTTGTGGATTCGTCCGTTTGTCAGTGAGGGAGGTATTCTGGGCGAAACCGCCACTATTCGCAGCTCGGTATTTGTTGTTATGTATGCAATCCCGGCGGTCTGTTTTATTCTTCCTTACGCCTTATTGTGGATGTCGGCAAAAGACCCTGCATTACCACAGCCCCGCCAAGGGCTGACAGCGGGTCTGGTATGCGGCATTACGGGCATCCTGATTCACAATCTGATTGATTTTGCGCTGTTTGAGCCGGGCGTCTGGATGCTGTTTTGGATTTTGTCGGCTCTGCTGGCGGCGCTGTCCTATCGCCAACCGGCAATTCATACGGCACAGTCAAAAACTATCCGCTGCGGACTGGCTTTGGCGATTGCTGCGGCGTTTTTTTACTGGATAGTGTGGATTCCGGTTTCCTCCGGCAGGACATTTCAGCAGGGACTTAGGTATCCCAATAAATCCGTCGATTATTTTACCGCTGCCGCCGGCATTGACAGGTTAGACCCCGATGGGTGTTATTACGCCGCCCTGAGCCGTTTCCAGCAATACGAGTCGGCAACACAAAAAGACGACGCCCTTCTGCATCAGACAATTGCATTTCTGGATGAGGCGGCAGGCCGCGATAAGGCTAATTATCGGTATGCGAAAATGCGCAGCGAGGCTCAAACGCTCCTGTCGCAACAGAACCCCAACGATGCGGAGGTATTTTTAGAAGCGGCCTATCGCAGCGGCCTTGCGGCACAGCGGCTGTATCCGGGCAATGACCGCATCGCGTATGACTTGGGAAAATTGGCTGAGCAATTGCATCAGCCGCAGCAGGCAGTTGAGCACTATCGCCGGGCAGTGGATATCGAAGACGCTCACCGAAAGCAATTCGGCCGGATGTATCCGAACTATCCACTGTGGAGCCGGCTGGGACAATCCCGCTATGCGTATGCCAAACAATATATTGAGCAGCATCCCGCCGCTGCGGCGGCAAATTAGCCTTCCAGTTTTTTGAGCAGCTCGTCGGGGATGTCGAAATTGGCATAGACTTCCTGAACATCGTCGTGGTCTTCAAACTCATCCATCAACCCGAGAATCTTGCGTGCCGTTTCCATATCGGTAATTTGAATCTTGTTTTGCGGAATCATCGAAAGCTCGGCCATCTCTACGGCAATTTTCTTTTCTTCAAGCGTTTTCTTGAGCGGCTCAAACGCCGTCGGCGCACAGGTGATTTCATACACATCGCCGAGGTTCTGCATATCATCGGCGCCGGCCGACAAGACGATATCCATCAATTCATCTTCGCCAATCGCGGCAGTCTTGACGGCAATCAGTCCCTTCTTGCTGAACATCCAGCCGACACAGCCGCTGGCTCCCAGCGACCCGCCGCGGCGTTCAAATATCTTTTTGATTTCCGGGGCGGTACGGGCGCGGTTGTCGGTCAGGCCTTCCAGCATAACCGCGATGCCGCCGGGTGCATAACCCTCGTACAGCACTTCTTCATAATTGACGCCGCCCAGCTCGCCGGTGCCTTTCTTGACGGCCTTCTCAATGGTGTCTTTGGGCATATTGGCCGCCTTGGCTTTGTCGATAGCATAGCGCAGCGCGAGATTGGCCGCCGGGTCGCCGCCGCCGGCTTTGGCGGCTACAATAATCATACGGGCAATCTTGCTCCACAGCTTGCCGCGCTTGGCGTCCACGATCGCTTTTTTATGTTTAATTCCAGACCAGTGTGAATGTCCAGACATGGGACTATCCTTTATGCAGTGATTTAGGGTTAATGAATAACTTTATTAATGGGGTAGGTAATGATGCCCGATGCGCCGGCCCGTTTGAGCTGCGGAATCAATGACCGTTCGACCTTGTCCTCGACGATAATTTCCACGGCCACATAGCCCGAATCGGCCAGCGATGACACGGTCGGGCTTTTTTCGGCGGGCAGGATTTTCAAAATCGCATCCAGGCTGTTTTTGGGCACATTCATTTTGAGGCCGACCCGCGTCTTGGCGTCGATGGCGGCGTTGAGCAGAATCGCCAGGCTCTCGATTTTCTGCCGCTTGAACGAATCCTTCCAGGCGGCATGGTTGGCGATAAACCGCGTCGTCGAAACCAGCAGGGTATCGAGAATCCGCAAATTGTTGGCTTTAATCGATGAGCCGGTCTCGGTCAGTTCGACGATGCCGTCCACCAGGCGGGCTTTGACTTCGGTAGCACCCCAACTGAATTCGACCTTGACCTTGACGCCCTTGCTTTCAAAATAGCGTTTGGTGGCGCCGACCAGTTCGGTGGCGATAATGCCGCCGTTGAGGTCCTCGGGTTTTTGAATGGCCGATTCATTGGGAACGGCCAGCACCCAGCGTGTCGGATTGGCCGTCGCCTTGCTGTATTGCAACTGGCAGACCTCATGCACATCGGAATTGTTTTCGATAATCCAGTCATGGCCGGTAAAGCCCGCATCCAGGACGCCGTCTTCGACATAGCGGCTCATTTCCTGGGCCCGCAGCAGAATGATTTGAATTTCCTCATCGTCGATTTTCGGGAAGTAGCTGCGGTCGGCCCCACTGACCGTAAAGCCCGCTTTTTCAAACAGCTCGAAGGTTGCTTTTTCAAGGCTCCCCTTTGGGATACCGAGTTTTAATACATTGGCTGGCACAGGATCAATCCTTTCATTTGACTAAAGCCGGCGGGGCTTTATTGCGATTTCTTTTTAGCCGGTTTTGCGGCGGTTTTTTTGGATTCTTTTTTGGCGGCGGCGCGGGGTTTTTTGGCCGGCATTTCAGCCGCCTGCCGCAGGAGTTCATAGGTTTCATACGCATGGGCGGCGGTAATATGGCGTTCCATAAAACCCTCGATTTCCTGCAAGGTTGCCTCGGCTTCCACGATACCTTCCCGCCGGAGAAGGTCCAGCATTGCCGCCGTCAGCGGAATGGCATGACCGCCCATCGCCGTCAGGAAACAAAAACTGACTGCAAACGGGGATGCGCCGGGCAGTTCTTCGAGTTCTTTTTTGCCCTGCCGCTTGCCCAAATCCGCCAGCGGCTGCTTCAGACAGAGCGTATCATATTTGTCCAGAACCGAAGACAGCAGCAGCGTGATATTTTCCGCACATTTTTGGGCAGCCGGGCTGTCGTCTTCGAGGATTTCCATAACCTCCTCAGCCCGTGAAATCCGCAAATCATTAAAATCCACGAACTGCGTCTTGAACTGCTTAAAAATCCGTTTGGTATTTTTTTCACAGAAATGTTCACAAACCGTCCCAAAGACCAGCGCCTCAACCGGGTCGTCGAAAACGGGCGGCTTGACCTTGGGACCGCCCTTGAGCGTCTTAAGTAATTTGTCTAATTTTGTGCCGTGTTCTTTACTGTTTTTCATAATCTCTGCCTCAAAGGTTGGTTCAGAGTCCTGCGGTGGAATCTGTTCCGTCAATTCCATCGTCAGCGTCGCTGGGGTCGCTGTCATTATCATCTGGTTCATCCGTGTGTGTGTATTCCTGTGCAACCTGTTCTATCAGGCGCAATGTTTGAATTGTTTTTTGGGTTTTTGTATCCAGTTCAAATCGCAGACGCGGACAAAATCGGCTCGCCAGCGCCCGCCCAAGATGATACTGAATCACCCCGGCGCCGGACTGAATGCCCTTAAAGGTCAGGTCTTTGGCTTTGTCGTCAGCCGCCAGAATGCTCAGCGACACCGTAGCAGTTTTGAGATCCGGCGCAACATCCACATCCTGCACGCTGATCAATCCCGTTATGCGCGGGTCATTGAGCCGCTGATTGATCGTGGCGCTGACGGATTCCATAATCACGCGCCCGATTTTTTCCAGTCTTCGATTCGCCATAGCCTGTCCGTATCCTTATAATGTTCTGGCGACCGTAATCGTCTCATACGCTTCCAGCACATCGTCCTGCTTGATATCGTCAAAGTTGGCGATTTTGACGCCGCATTCAAATCCGGCCTTGACTTCACGAACATCATCCTTAAAGTGCTTGAGCGATTCGATGGAGGCGGCGTCTTTGACAACGACATTGTTGCGAATCAGCCGCAGTTTGGCGCTCTTGGTGATGACGCCGCTGTTGACGATGCAGCCGGCAATCGTACCGACGCCGGAGACTTTGAATGTCGTGCGGACCGTGAGGCGCCCGATAGTTTTTTCCTGATATTCCGGCTCCAGCATACCGACCATCGCGGCTTTGAGGTCGTCCGTGATGCGGTAGATAATACTGTACAGCCGAACATCCACGCCTTTGGCTTCGCTGATTTGGCGCACCCGGTCGTCGGGAACGACATTAAAGCCGATGATAATCGCTCCGGACGCTTCGGCCAGCACCACATCGCCTTCGGTAATGCCGCCGACGGCCACATGGAGAATTTTGATTTTGATTTCAGGAGTGCTTAAGTCATTAAGGCACTTGACCAGCGCATCAATCGACCCCTGCACATCCGCCTTGACAATCAGATTCAGTTCTTTGACATTGCCGGCGGCGATTTGACTAAAGAGGTTGTCTAAGGTAATTTGCGTGCGTTTGGCAAGCGATTCTTCACGATTTAAATGTTTGGCTTCATCAGCCATCTGCTTGGCCTGGTTGATGTCGTTAAGACAATAGAACCGGTCGCCGGCTTGCGGCACCTCGTCTAAGCCGGAGATTTCCACCGGCATCGACGGCGTCGCCTCTTTGATGATGTGGCCGCGGCTGTCGGTAATCGTGCGGATGCGCCCATAGGCGCTGCCGACCAGCAGAATGTCGCCTTTGGCAAACCGCCCTTCCTGCACCAGCAGTGTTGCAACGGCGCCGCGGCTGGTCGTCATCTTGGATTCGACCACCCAGCCGGTGGCCGGAATATCCGGGTCGGCTTTGTAGTCTCGCAATTCGGCAAGATAGTCCAAATGTTCAACCAGTTCTTCGACGCCTTGTCCGGTAATGGCGCTGGTTTTGACGATTTCCGTATTGCCGCCCCATTCCGTCGGAGTCAGTTCATATTCTGCCAACTGCCCGTAGATACGGTGAATATCCGTGCCGGGCAAATCGATTTTGTTCAGTGCGACAATGATTTCAACATTAGCAGCCTTAGCATGACGAATTGCCTCGATGGTCTGCGGCATCAGGCCGTCATCGGCGGCAACAACCAGCACAACGATATCGGTCATATTGGCGCCGCGCGACCGCAGCGAGGTGAACGCTTCGTGGCCGGGTGTGTCCAGGAATGTAACCCGCTTGCCGTGCAAATCGACTTGATAGGCGCCGATGTGCTGCGTGATGCCGCCGGCTTCGCCTTTGGCAACATCCGTCTGTCGAATTCTATCCAGCAAACTGGTCTTGCCGTGGTCCACATGCCCCAGCATCGTAACAATCGGCGGCCGCTTCTGCAGATTGAGTTTGGGTCGCTGCTGAAACTGCTGATGCAGCTGCTCAACCAGCGTCTGTTTTTTCTGAATAATCAATTCAGTTCCCATCTCCAGCGCCAGCATCTCGGCAATATCGTTGGCCAGCGTCTGATTGGCGGTCGCCATAATTTTCTGTTTCATTAACCGCCCGACGATATCGCTGATTTTGGCGTGCAGCGCCTCAGCCAGGTCTTTGACGGTAATCGGTTCGTTGATATAGGCTTTTTCGGGACGCTCCACATGGGCGGCAACTTCCTCAGCGGTTCGGGTTTCGATTCGCCGAGAGGGTTTGTATCGGTGGCCTTCCCCGCGGGCTGCGGCCAAGCGTGCCTGCCGCTCTTCCTTGTCTTTGGTTCTCATCCGCTTGCTGCGCTCGCTGGCGGTCTCTACATCCCCCGTACCGCCCTTGTATTTGCCTTTGCCCTTGGCTGCTTTGGAAGCGGACGCATCGGCAGCCCCGATGTTAATCTGCACCGGAATAACCGGCGGCTGTTCGGCCGGCTTGCTGCGGGCAGCCCCACCCCTGCCGCCCCGCCGTCCAGGCGCCGTGCGCGCATCTTCGTCAACTTGTTCCACGCGAATGACCTTGGGACCGGATAAGACCGCCGGCATCGGCTTATGAATGGCGCCTGCCGGTACGACATTTTTGGGTATGACCGGCACATGCATGACCGGCGCAGCAGGTTCGGTCTCTGCCGGCGGCGGCATTTCGACTGCCGGCGCTTCGACCGCCGGAGTTTCCACAGCAACATCCGGGGCGGCTGCCGGAATTTCCTTGGCCGGCTCCTCAACCGGCTGCGGCTGTTCTGCAGCGACCTCGGTTGGCGGCGGCGTTTCGACTGCCGGCTCCGGTTGTACTTCTACCGGCGGCTGCTCAACGGTCGGCTTTTTTGTTCGAACCTGATCCAGATCGACCTGTGTAGAATCCTCCACGGTTGTGGTGTGAGCACCCTCGCTGAACCATTCACGGATCGTCGCAGTCTGTCCGGCAGTCAATGGAGCCATGTGGGTCTTCAGGTCAATGCCCTCTGCCTGACATTTGTCCAAAATCGCTTTGTTCTGAACACCCAGTTCTTTGGCTAACTCATATACTTTATATTTTTTTGCCAATGCGATTTCTCCTTAGAAAACGGCTCGCGGTTCTCGTGATTCCATCACGGCAGTAGTTATTTTGCTCGCCGTTTCTGTTTTTGTTCTTTGAGGAGGGCTTCGGCCTGTGTGGTGCCGCCTTCGGCAGCGGCTTTTTTGGCTGCTTCTCTGGCAACCTCAATAATCCGGCCGGCAAGGTCGGGGTTGATTTTCAACTCTTCCACCAGAGGCGCCGCTCCAATAGCATCAAGGTCCAATACGGAAATAACACCCAGCGCCAGCAAGTTGTCGATGAAACCATCATCTAAACCCCCGACACTCTTGAGGCACTCATCCAGACGGTCCACATCGCGGTTGTATTCATCAGGCGTCAGAATATCAATATCCCATCCGGTCAGACGGGCGGCCAGGCGGACATTCTGTCCGTGCTTGCCGATAGCCAGGCTCAACTGGTCTTCGGTTACTACCACCGTCGCCTTGTTCAACTCAATACATATCGCAATTTCGCTGACTTTGGCCGGCATCAGGGCGTTGGAAATCAGCGTCTGGGATGAATCACTCCACTTGACAATATCAATTTTCTCGCCGCCCAGTTCATCGACGATATTGCGAATCCGGCTGCCGCGCATCCCAACACAGGCGCCGACCGGATCGACCTTGTTGTCCGACGATTCGACGGCAATTTTGGTGCGATAGCCCGCCTCGCGCGCGATAGCCTTGATTTCAATGATACTTTCGGCCACTTCCGGCACTTCCAGTTCAAACAGTTTGCGGATAAAATCCGGATGCGTCCGGCTCAACACAATCCGCACCTGGTTATTGACTTCCTTGACTTCCAGAATCATACACCGGATGCGGTCGCCAAAATGATGTGTTTCGCCGCTGATTTGCTCGGACTTGGGCATAATCGCTTCCAGACGGCTGGTGATATTGACAACCAGGGTACCGCCTTCGTAGCGGCCGACGACGCCGGTAATAATCTCGCCCCGGCGCTGGATATAGTCGGCAAGCAGGCTCTCGCGTTCATCGGCTTTGATTTTTTGAATCATCACCTGCTTGGCCGTCTGGGCGGCAATACGCCCCAACTGTCGGTGGTCAATCGGTGCGTCATCCTTAAAAGCGGTTATGACCCCGCTGGCGCGGTCAATATGGACCCGAATGTCGGATTCGGTCTGCCCAAGACCATACGACTTGCGGACAGCCGATATAATGGCCGCCTCAAGATCCTGATAAATCGACTCCTTGTCGATATTTTTGTCTCGAGCGATGTTCTCTACAATCCTGATCAATTCCTGATTCATAATGGTCCTTTTTCCCGTATTAAAAGAAAAAAGTGGAAACCTTCGGGTTGCCACTTTCATAAATGCCGCACTTCAAACGCCTTAGGGAAGCTATCCCTTCGGGCTTTCTATGAGGGTACTCAACGCATTAGAATACCCTTTCCGCCCAGCAGGCCTGCGCAGCATCTCCGAAGTAAAACACATACACAAAAAGCCGACCGCACACCCTGTGCCGACTCCACGCCACACGGTATTGCACTAACCAACAACACAGCTTTTTAATCCAGCAAAAGACATCTCAAGTTCCTTTATTATGGTCCTTTGTCGTCCACTAAGACCCGTATTATAGAATCTTTTATTAATCTGTCAAGAACATAAAATGTCCCAAAGAGGATAATTATGTGATAAAATAAAAAAATACAGATATTGTATATCTTTATTTTATTGATTAAATACACCGATCTACGAAAAGGGCAAATTTTCCATAAAAAACAATTGTTTCCTATCTATATGTACGCATTAACCTCACCTCTTAAGCCTTGGCCTGTTTGGCATTGTCATACCGATATTTACTGCCAGAAATAATGCCACTGATAGTCCAGCTTTTGGGTGTCTCCAGGTTTTAACTCGATAGTCCACTGGATTTTTCCCGTGCTGTTGAGGTGATGCCACCACCATGGCCAACTGCACCAGTTCCACCAGTATGGCAACTCGTCGGCAGTATAGCCGTAAGCGGTATGAGCCGACTGGGTAATTTTTCCGTCCGGCGTTGCTGATGTTGCCTTGCCCAGCACCGAACGCACCACTTCGATTTTAATATCCTGGTCTTTTCGGTTGGTCAATTCGATGACGCCGGCCATTTCAACTTTGGCATAGCTGTTCCCGTTCCAGTTGATTGCATTGGGCGTCAGATTCGTTTGCGTATCGGAAGACTCAACGCCGATATCAATGGCGGTTGCCATTTCAAATCCGCAGCGGCCGCCAATGGGGGTATAGGTCATCATTGACTGAGAGATTAGTTTGCCCTGCCGGAATATCAGCGCCGGTGCTGTCGTCAGGGGATAGTCTGCCTGGTTGGTCAGCCGCAGTTTGTGCATGGCTTTGGGTGCATTGAACAGACGCGCCATTTCCTGCTGCTGCTGGGTATTCAGATTCTGCCGCATTTGCGTTGGGGGGCCATACGGGATATGCAACACATACACATCCTCATACGGCAAGGTGTATTGTGCGATAGGAAACACCATCCGCTGCCCCTTGCGAAGCGTAATATGGTCAATTGTAAAGACAAACAAGTCTTCATTCTTATTGATTTGGCTGACTTCGGGCCCAAGATTGATTTGCGGCTGCCGCTCTTGAGAAGGCACTGGCTCATCTCTGTCATAAAGTCCCATTTGCGTCGTAATTGCATTCGAAAATGAATACGCCGTACGACTGTCAGACCGAAACTGGCCGGACAGTTGAGCCATTGCCTCCTGAAACGAAATCGGGTCCGGCGTATCCTGAAATGCAAAGCGGGGAACGCCGATGACCAGGTACGCCTTGACATCCTGAAGGTCTTGCAGTTCGTTAATCAGCGTCGCCTGAAGCTGGATTGCGGCATTGCCGCTGCCGTCGATATCCACGCGATAATTCGGTATCCAGCGAATACCTTTCTGCACATACGCCATGCCCACGCCGGCCGCGTCCTGTTTTTCACCGGAAGCCCATTTCAGATTCAGCGTCAGGGTGTCCTTTCTCTCTTCTTTATTGACTGTTTCAGACGGTTTATCCACAAAAGTCAACTGCTGGATATGCCCTATCGGGAGAGTCTTGAAGCCCTCATTGACTTTCAGCAGTACCAGTTTTTGCGAGTCAGGCTGCGGACGCGGCGGTGTTTCCGCCGGCGCCTCCAGAATACGGATAATAAGAGCCTCGTATTCCTTCTGCCCATTTTCGGTCAGGATAATTCGTTTGCCGTAATTGGCCCTCAACATATCCTCAATGGAGCCGGCCGGCTTGGAAACAGGGACATTATCCCGACTTGCCACAACACTGGACAACCTCGCCTGCGGCGTTGTCGAATACGCCCAGAAGGTTCCCATCACGGGGGCGGGCAAGCTATCCAGGACGACATTGCGGTCGGCGCTGGTTTTCATTTGCCCCTCGTGGACAACATAAGCGTGTCCGTCTTTGAATACGGTAATTTCACGAACGGGCATTTTTTCGTAGATGATGGGTGTGTTGGGGTCGGTGCCATAAGAAGAAACTGCCATCGAGATGAAAAACAAAAAACAAACAAGTGAAACAAACTCTTTTTTTTGCCGCATACGAGGTCTCCTTTCAAAAAAGTAATGAAATCACGATGTGATTATACTACCATCTGGCTGGTAATACTCGTAAAAAGACCGTAAAAAAATCTGTCTTCGGTACAGCCTCAGTCAGAAATGCGGACTTTGACGACGATTTTTTTGACCGGCTGGGGCGTGTCCAGCATCCGGCACGGCAAATGCGACTCATGCGGCCAGATGATGGCAAACATTCCGGCCTCCATAACCACTTTGGTCATCGATTCGGCCAGAAGGTAGAACTCGATGTCGTTGCCCGTATCATAAGGCGTTTCGACCTGCAAACCTTGCAGCGGCCGGAGGCCAATCCATTCAATCCCCGATACAAGGTACTGTATATCTATATATTTGCGATGTGCCTCAAACCGCCCTTCGGCCTGCGGCTTGGTGTCGTATTGGTCAACAATATAGAACAGATTGTCGCCATCCACTTCATAGCGTCCGGGCTTGGCCTGCTGTACGGTTTTGCTGCCCAGCAACGCCAGCCCCGCAAGGATGCGGTCACCCAGCCCCGAATATAAGCCAACATTTTCAAGTTTGTCGTAAATCATAATCCCATTTTGTCGCGGAGGAAGTTTTTCACCTGTGCCGCGTTGATGCGTTCCTTTTTCATCATAAAACCCCCAAAAACACGGAGTTCTACATCCATTTTTCGGATACCCGCTAATTTATGAGCCATCCAATCGATGGTCAAGATAATTTCACACGCTATTTTTTGTCTCAGAAATCTGCAAAAACAAGAAACATTAAAATTATCGGACTATTTTTTATTAAAAACAGGGAACAATAGAAGCAATGCTTCTATTTTATGGTTGTATTTTAGAATTGATCAGGCTATAATACTTCTACAAAAATAAGGAGATTTTATAATGAAACGGCTGGCCGAAACAAAAATATTGGACTGGAAAGATTCTGCCCGACGCAAACCATTGATAGTGCGAGGCGCCCGGCAGGTGGGCAAAACCTGGCTGGTCGAAAAAGTACTGTCGAAACAATTTGACCGGTTCGTGGTTGTTGATCTTGAGACGCGGCGTGATTTACACCGTTATTTTGAGAAAAATTTAGAACCGGATGAAATCCTCAAGGGGATTGAATTTGCCACGGGAAGAATTATCCCCGGAAAAACGCTGCTGTTTTTTGACGAAATCCAAGCCTGCCCCCGTGCCATTATGGCATTGCGTTATTTTTATGAAAAAATGCCGCAACTGCATGTAGTCGCCGCCGGTTCTATGCTGGAATTTGCGTTTGGCGATATCTCTGTCCCGGTCGGACGCATCCAATACCTGAATTTGTATCCGATGACATTTTATGAATATCTGCTGGCATTGGGAAAAGAAGTGATGGCAGAAATAACGGTGGGGACTCAAGAGAATGTTAGTGAACTGCTGGTTAACGACCTGCTCGGCGAATTGAAACATTATTTTTTTGTGGGCGGAATGCCCGAAGCGGTCAAAACCTATCGCGACACCAAATCCTTTATCGAGGTCTTCAAAACACAGGATGAAATTCTGGATTCTTACCGGCAGGATTTTTCCAAGTACACACCGAAGGTGGATATTACCTGTATCGACGCGGTTTTTCTAAATGCCGCTCAATCGACCGGCGAGCAATTGAAATATACCCGTCTCAATGCCGGCCATTCGTATCAAACCAATCACAAGGCGTTTGATTTACTGGTCAAAGCAAGAATTTTTCACAAGATACCATCCTGCGACCCTTCCGGTCTTCCGCTGGGAGCATCGGCTAATCATAGAAAATTCAAATCCTGTATGCTTGATATCGGGTTGCTGTAGCGAGTCTGCCAGGTTGCCGCTGACGTGGAGATCACCGCCGACAATCTGCTGTCAATTTATCGGGGCAAACTGGCCGAGCAGTTTGTAGGGCAGGAATTGCTTGCCTGGCACAGCAAAGAACTTTATTACTGGCAGCGCAATGCAAAAAACAGCGACGCCGAAGTGGACTATCTGACGGTTCACAAGGGGCACATTTATCCGGTTGAAATCAAATCGGGCGCCGGCGGCAGCCTCAAGAGTCTGCATCAGATGCTCAAAGATTATCCCAACTGCACGCAGGGGCTGGTTTTATACGGCGGGCCATGGCGACAATTGCCGGAGCAGAAAATCACCTTTCTGCCGCTTTATGCCACACCTTGCATAGGCGACAGAGAGCAAATAGAGCCTTAACCAACGGCGATTATAATCCCATTTTGTCGCGGAGGAAGTTTTTCACCTGATCGATATTGATGCGCTGCTGGGTCAGACTGTCGCGTTCGCGGATAGTTACCGTGTTATCTTCCTTGCTCTGGCCATCGACGGTGATGCAGTAGGGCGTTCCTGCCTCATCTTGCCTGCGGTAGCGGCGGCCAATGGCACCCTTCTCATCATAGAATGTCGAGAAACAGGGCTTTAATTCATCATAAATCTTGCGGGCGATTTCGGGCATTCCATCCTTCTTGACCAGCGGAAAGACGCCGGCCTTGATGGGCGCCAATGCCGGATGAAACCGCAGGACGCTGCGCTGTTCGCCGTTGACCTCATCTTCATCATACGCATCGACCAGAAACGCCAGACAACTGCGGTCGATACCCGCTGACGGTTCGATGACATACGGCACAAAACGCTCTTTGGTCTCATCGTCAAAATACGACAGCGGTCCCTTGACCCAGTCTTCGGACTCGTCTCTTAATTGCAGTTTGGTCACATCGCGGGTTTCATACCAGTCGTTCATTGTCCGCATCCCGCGCTGATGCTGCCGCAGGTCAAAATCCTGACGGTTGGCGATGCCTTCCAGCTCCTGCCAGTCGCCGGAGCCGAAGGGGAATTTGTATTCGACATCGACGCACGCCTTGGCATAGTGAGCCAACTCATCCGTCGCATGGTCGCGGAAACGCAAATTGTCCTTCTTGATACCCAGATTCAGATACCAGTTAAAGCGGAACTCTTTCCAGTGGTTGTACCAGGTTTCATCGGTGCCGGGCTTGCAGAAAAATTCGATTTCCGCCTGCTCAAATTCGCGCGTGCGGAAAATAAAGGCTTTGGTCGTTACCTCATTGCGGAAACTCTTGCCGATTTGGGCGATGCCGAAAGGCACTTTGACGCGAGTACTGTCCAGCACATTGCGAAAGTTGGCAAAAATGCCCTGAGCGGTTTCCGGCCGCAGCCACAGCGTCATCGTATCCTCGGCATTGGCACCCATCTGTGTTTCAAACATTAGTTTGAATGCCATCGGCTTGTTGAATTGGCCGACTGTGCCGCAGGATGGGCACAGTTTGTGTCCCAGTCCGAATTCGCCGAGGTCGCCGGTGTGGTCGGGCTTGTCCTGCAGGTGGTCAACGCGGGTGCGGGTGCTGCATTTTTTGCACACGGTTACCAAGTCGGCAAATTTGTCCGCATGGCCGCTGGACTTCCAGACCATTGGGTGCATCAGAATCGAGCAATCCAGCCCGACGATGTCTTCCCGCATCTGGACAACGGATTTCCACCAGGCATTGCGGACATTGCGTTTGAGTTCCGCACCCAGCGGGCCGTAATCGTAGCAGCTTGCCAGGCCGCCGTAAATTTCGCTCGATTGGTAGATAAACCCGCGGCGTTTACACAGGGCTACGATGTCGTCCAGTTTTGTTAATTTTGCCATAACTCTTTTTCCAAAAATAAGTTAATCACTTTTTAGCAAATCCAATTAAGGTTTCCATCATATCCAAAAACTTTGAAATTACAAGCCGTAAGTCCACCGCCGGCGGACTAATGGAAAAAAAACTGTCCATTTCGTTTTTTGTCCGGTATAATTTTGCAAAACTGCCACCCTCCAATGAATGGCACAGTAGACGCATAATTATAAAAATAACTATAAATCAATGGCAAATAAAGCAAAAGAACTTAATATTGACGACCAGATATATCGCATATTGACCCTGGTCGCCGGCAATTTTGAATTGCAGGTCGTGCTGGACCGGCTGGCCGAGGCCGCCGTCAAGACCACCAACACAACCGCCTGCTCTATCCGCCTGCTGGATGACAGCAGCGGCGATTTGAAGATGCGCTCGACATTCGGCCTGTCCGAAGAATACCGCAACAAAGGCCCCGTCACCAAAGACGACCCCGTCATCAAAGAGGCGTTCGGCGGCAAGGCCGTCGTTGTTGATGATATGCGGACCGACCCGCGCGTTACTTACCGCGACCACATCATCCGTGAAGGTCTCATCAGTCAGTTGACCGTCGCGATGGTCTTTCGCGATAAACCCATCGGCGTGCTGCGGATTTACAGCCCCGAACCCAACCGCTTCGACAAGGATGCGCTGCGTATCGCCCGCTTGGTCGCCAGCCAGTGCGCGATTGCGATTACCAACGCCCGGCTGTATTCGCAGGCATTGGACGGCGCCCGGATGAAAGAGCAAATGCGTCTGGCCGCCACGATTCAGCGGCGGATGATTCCGGACAAAGCCCCCTGCCTGTGCGGACTGGACATTTCCGCCGTCTATAAGCCGTGCTTTCAGATTGGCGGCGACTTGTACGACTTTTTCCCCGTCGATGACCATTGTATGGTTGCCGCTATCGCCGACGTCATCGGCAAAGGCGTGCCTGCCGCTATTATGATGAGTATGTTTCGCGGCGCTATGCGGGCGTATGCCGACGGCGGTTTTGGACGCCACTCCACCGAGGAAATCATTCAGCGGCTCAATCAGGTTGCCAATCGGGAATGCCGGGACGGCGAATTTATCACGCTGTTTTTGGCGATGATTAATACCCAAACCAACACGCTGACCTACTGCAACTGCGGACACGAGCCGGGATTACTGCTCAAAGCCGACGGCGCCATCCAGGATTTGGAAAAAGGCGGACTCGTGCTCGGATTGATGAACGACACCGTTTTTAAGACCGATACCGTGCCGTTTTATCCCGGCGACAGCCTCTTGCTTTATACGGATGGGCTGATTGATGCGATGAATTTCGAGGGGCAAACCTGGGGCAAAGACCGCCTGCTGGAAGTCATCCGCCAGGCCGGCGACGGCCCAGCCGCACAATTAGTCCACACCATTCTGGGATTCCGAAGACGCTTTGTCGGGCTGGCAAGCCAAATCGACGACACCAGTATGCTGGCCATCCGAAGAACCACAAACGGCCTATAAACAACTCCCGCCTTTGGCGCTTTCACCAGACTTTTATCTGCTCGGCAATCCACGCCGCCCGCTGCTGCAATTGCGGTCCGGCGGTGCAGCCGGTAAAAAAACTCAGCAGATACCAGGCGCCGGTGCTGTCCTGAATAAACCACGGACTGCCGGAATTGCCGAAGGTGCCATACGCCTCCATCGCCACCCAGCCGCCGGCCGCCGGCAGGTTATAACTAAAGGCGACCGCATACGGCGTGGATTGCGTGATGCGGTTGCGTCCCCAATGCAGCATGCCGGGACCTCGCAACTGCTTGATTTGAGGCGAATCCCTTTGGTCGCACCAGGTTGTCCAATGGGTCTCAATCCTGCCAAAAGACCCCAGCGTAATGATTTTGCCGCGCAGGTCTGTCCCGCGATATAAATCGACCCACTGCGAAAAGTCCGCATCGGCCAGCAGGGGATATTGCAGGATATCGGGGGTGGGATTAAGGCCATCAGTCTTCTTGATGCGGCAAACCATAATATCCGCCTTGTCATCATGCCGCTCATCGACAATCACATAGTCATTGGTCAGGGTGCGCTGCCCCATGCGTTTGAGTGTGGCGCCGACCGGCCAGCGGGGGTGTCCGCTTTGAGCGGCAACGGTTCGCCAGTGCGCGGCGGTGATAATCACATCGGGAGCAATGACGGCAGCGGTCGCAAACCAGTTTGCCGACAGCGGCCATTGGACCGCAACCACGGCGTCATCGTGCGGATGACCCGAAAACCCGCCCCTGACAGCATAAAAATCTTTGCCGAAATCCTGCTGCGGATTGTATCCCAGCCCGAATACCGAACCGGCACAGCATAAACACCATACGCATAGTTTCATAACGAACTCCTGTCAAATTCTGTGTTTCATCTATTTCGGCTATTCATAAGCAAATCTTCAATGGTCATTCGTGCCGGGGGAGAATCGTCAAAACAGCAGTTTAACGGCGGCGGCAAGCGTCAAGAGTACCACGAGTGTCTCGAATGCCTTTTGCGGAATCTTTCGCAAGACCCACAATCCCATCCACGCCCCGACGGCGATAGCTGGAATGGCGACAACATCAATCATCAGCGATTGGGCGTTGATGAGATTCTGGCCGGCGCTGAACGGCACCTTGAGCCAGTTGAGAATAAAGAAAAACCACACATTAGCGCCGACAAACCGCGTCTTGTCTAACCGCAGCGACAATAGATACATCGCCATCACCGGTCCGGCGGCGTTGGCCAGCATACTGGTAAAGCCGGCAAGCCAGCCAAAGCCCAGCGACGCCAGCCAGTGCGTTTTCATCGCATCCAGATTGTCCCGTGTGCCGGCCGGCAGCAGCACGACGGTGTACCGCACCGCCAGCATCATCAGCACAATGCCGCCGATAAACGGCCGCAGTTGGGCATCCGAAATGGCGTTCATCACCGCCGCACCCAGCAACACGCCAAGCAGTGTCCCCGGCAGCAGCCGCCCAATCAGCCGCCACTGGATTGCGTAGCGGTAAAAAAACGCCGCAAACAAATCCGCCGTAATCAGAATGCCCAGCAGGATGCCGGTCGAGGCACGCGATGGGAAGACCATCGCCATCAGCGGCACAACCAGCACACCAAAGCCCGGAACGCCCGTCTTGGCGGCGCCGATGAGAAACGCACAGCCCAGCAGGGTCAGCCATTGAACGGCGGTGATATCGTGGATTAACTCGAGCATTTGGTTCCTGTGGTAATGGTTACGATGCCGAAGGTCAGCGGTGTGGAGGTAATGGATACAAAGCCAGCCGACCGCATCAGGCGCGGCAAATCGATTTCTTTGCTCCATTGCTCAATCGAGGCGGCTAAGTATATCAGCGGGTTCGTTTGTCCCAATATCAGACTTCCGGCGGCGGGCATACTGTATCGCAGATGCCAGCCATACAGCGTGCGAATCAGCGGATTGGCCGGCATTGAAAATTCCAGAATCGCCGCCGTGCCGCCGGGTTTGAGCAGGCGAACCATTTCCGCAAGCGCCGCAGCTCTATCGCCGATATTGCGCAGGCCAAAGGCACAGGTAACCACATCAAACGATTCCGACTGCAAACCGGTTTGTTCGGCCGCTGCGCAATGCCAATTGAATGCGGGGCAATGTTTGTCTGCTCTACGCCTATGCGTTTTCTGTATAGCGATATCCAGCATAGGCCGGCTGATGTCGCAGCCGCAAACGGCCTTGACATTACCGCTATCAGCCAATGCAAACGCCATATCGCCCGTCCCGCAGCAGATATCCAGCGCCGCTGCAATTGGTTTGCAGCAGGCCAGTGCCGCAGTTTTCTTTCGCCAATAATAATCCAGACCCAGCGTGGACAGATGATTGAACCGGTCATAGCGGTTGGCGATTGCCGAAAACATCGGCTCGGTGTCCGTGGTAATCGGGTTGGGTGTATTCATTGGATTGGAAACAGAATAAAGATAAGGATATCCCAGACGGCGTGCGAGATGATGACCGGCCAGAGATTTTTGCGCCAGGCGAACATCAGCCCCCAGAAGCCGCCGCATATCGCGGCTGCTGCCGTCAGCATAAAATTAAACGAGACACAGTGGACTGCCGCATAAATGGCCGATGCGGCAAGAAAACCGATTACTGTGCCGTATCGTGCGGACAGGCGCTGCTGCACAAATCCGCGCCAAAAGATTTCTTCGGCGGGTCCTATCCAAAAGACCAGCAGCAAACTGACGAGGATTGGATTGATACCTTTGCGGATATCATAGATAGAATCAACCTGGCCGGCGGCAAAGCCAAACAGCCGAGTCGATATCGCAAAACCCAGATAAAACACGCCATACAGCACGGCGACGCCGATCAGGCCGATGAATAAATCCGCCGGATGAAAGACAAACAGAGATTTGAGTTTTGCCTTGTCGAATTTTACAGCGCACCATGTCAGCACGCCGGTCGAGACCATCATCGCGGGCCAAAACGGAACCAGCCCTCTGGCCGCCGGCATAAACAGCAACATCCACAACACCAATGCCAGCGTGCATAATACGGCAACAGCCTTCATCGCAAAAAGCCTCCAATCAGCAGCGAGATTATTTGCAGTATGCCGAACAACAAATGAATCTGTGCGGTCTGCACATCCAGAGCGGCAATGTGTGCGGGCTGCTCGGGCCGGCTTGCCAGCGCCTTGCGAATTGCCTTGACGGCCAGCGGCAGCGTAACAAACACCATCGCCGACAGCAGCGGCAGCAGCCCAACGGCAATCATCACCGCGGCAGATACATACGCCCCGACAATCAAGCCGCTGTATTCATAGCGAGCCAGCCGGTGTCCCAGCAAGCCGGCGGTCGTCGTTATGCCGGCCTGCGAATCGTGCAGGATATCGCGCAGGTTATTGGCGCTCAAAATGCCCGCAACCAGAAAACCAATCGGCAGGGACAGCCACAACAACGATTGCAGATAGCCGCCGGTCAAGACCAGATACGAACCGATGACCATCAGCGGCCCCATCAGAACAAAGACCATCAGGTCGCCCAGTCCGATATATTTGAATCCAATCGGCGCGGCGGTATAAAACAATCCGCCCGCAATCCCGACAACGCCGAGAGCCAGTATCGGCCAGCCGCGCACCGCAACAAACAGCAAGCCGATGGCCGCCGTCAGAGCGAATAGAATCAGCCCGCCGACCAGCACCTGGCCTGCCGGCAGCAAGCCATCAACAATCACACGGCTGGAGCCGTAGGTATCTTTGCTGTCCACACCCTTGATATAATCAAAATAATCACTGACCAGATTGGTCGCCGCCTGAATTGCCAGCGATGCAATCACAATCAGCGGCAGCAGCCGCCAGTCGGCAGGCGTACCTTGATAGAACACCCACGCCGCACCCAGCAGCGCCGGCACTGCCGAGGCGGTCAACGAAAACGGCCGTATTGCCTGAAGCCATACCTTTATCATTTTATACAATCTCCGTTTTGGTAATTTCCCGCAAAAGTGTTGTCGCATAGCAGCCGCTATCCAATTCAAACGCCAACTGCAAAAAGTATCCGCCGGCGTCTTTACCGGCATCGACGCTGACATGGCGCGGCACAAACCGCAATGCCCGCCGGACGCCGGGGGCGCCGAAGTTTTTCGCCCGCCGCCAATCATCTTCCGTCAAACCCGCCGCATCGATAATGGGATTTTCAATTGTACCCGCATCCGCCGACAGGCGAGCCATCTTCAGCCCCGGCAGGGGACCCGTCGGGCTGATTTCGAGCCGGTCGCAGCGCGGCTGTTCGACGGCTGCATCCTCAACGGTAAAACACGCCCCGTTGTCGTGCTTGATTGCCATATCGCCCGCCAACAGCCGGTCGATGTGCGGCATTCGTGCGGCAAGCACCGCGTTAAAAATCTCCGACTGCCACGCCGAAACCAGCAGCCCTTTCATCCGGTCATCCATCGCCCGCGACGCCCGCTTGACATTGCCGCCGGTGCGCGCCAGTTCCTTGAGCATGCGCCGCTGGTCATGAGCCGCCCTCGGCCAGCAATCCATCGCTTGTTCGTACTGGCCCTGCTCATACAGCCGCCGCGCCTCCATCAGCCGCGGGTCGGTTTCGCTGTTCGGGTCGCCCAGAAACAGTCGGCAAAATTCCGCCATGTCGTTTTTAATCAGCGTCAGCCCCAGCACGCCGCTGTCGCCGCGTCCGCCAAACCGCTGCGGCCCGAAATAGTTCGGCGTACCCCGTTTTGTCAGCACATCCAGAATCGCCCCGGCGGTCGCCGTCGCCTGCTGCCGCGACGCCGACAGATTTCGCATTTTCAACACAAAGCGGTTGGCTTTCAGATGGCCGGTGCGCAGTTTGTTTTCGTGGCGACTGATTTCAAGAATTTTAATCAGCGGATTATCCAGCGCCGCCAGTTTGTCGGGATTGATATGCTCGATGGAAATCCATTGACGGCTGACGGCCTGGGCATCCTTGCGTCCGGCAAAGCCGATATCCATCCGCCGCACACCCAGCGCCGCGGCAATCCGCGCAATCGCATCGTGCGTGCTTAATTGCGACTTTTCAATAAACGCATAAATATGCGTTCCCGTGCCGCTGGGTTGGTAGAGCGGAATTTCTTCCACAAAAAAATCGTCCGGCTGCTGGCGAATCGCTCCGGACACACCGCCCAGCTCAGCCGTCAAAAAAGGATATATCTTTGAATTCATAATATCTCTGGTTATGCCATATCGGTTTTGGTAATTTCACGCAGCAGTGTCGTGGCGTAGCAGCCGCTGTCCAAACGAAATGCCAGTTCGAGGTACTCGCCGCGGACATCTTTGCCCGAAGCAATGGCGGTATTATGCGGACAAAATCGCAATGTCCGCCGTCCGCCGCGGCCGCCGAACTGGTTGAGACGTTTGAGGTCATCATCGCTGATTGCCATCGCATCCAAAATCGGGTTTTCGATCTCGCCGGCAGCATCCGTCAGCCGCGTGAGCCGCTGGCCGTACAGCGGTCCTGTCGGGCTGATTTCGAACCGGTCACAGCGCGGCTGTTCGACGGCGGCATCTTCGACGCGGAAACACGCCCCATTGTTGTGCTTGATGGCCATATCGCCCAGCAGCAACCGGTCGATATGGGGCATTCGAGCCGCCAGAACGCGGTTGAACACATCGGATTGCCACGCAGACAAAAACAGCGACACCGATGATTTGTCAATCTGACGAAATGCCTTCTTGCGATTGCCCTTGCAGGCAATCAGGGCTTTGAGAGCGCTGCGATGATCGGGCAATACACGCGGCATTAGCGACAGCGCTTCTTCGAGCTTGCCTTGCTGATACAGCCGGCGCACTTCAACGACCTCTTTGTTGGTTTCGGTTTCGGGATAGCCCAGCAGCAAATCAAAAAAATCGTCGATGCGGTTTTGCAGAATTGCCAGCCCGAACAGGTGCGACTCAAACCGGTTGCCGAACCGCTGCGGCCCGAAATAATTCGGCACGCCGCGCCGGCACAGAATCTCAAAGACCTGGCGGGCGATTTGCTCCGCCTGTGCCGCCGGACAACTGAGCTGACGCAGACGAATGATAAACTGATTGCCGGACAGATGCCCGATTTTGAGCTTATTGTTATGCCGCTCGACGCGCAGGACTTTGATATCTTCAAACGCGATTGCCGCCACCTGGTCGGGATTGACATGCTCAATGGAAATCCACTGCCGCGTAACGGCGCGCGAATCCTTGCGTCCGGCAAAACCGATATCCATCCGCCGCAGACCCAGCGCCTCGGCAATGCGGTTTATTGCCGCCATCGTAGTCTGCCCGCGTTTTTCAATCAGGGCATAAATGTGCGTGCCTTCTCCGGATGGAAGATACAGAGGGATTTCCTCAACAATAAAATCTTCGGGCCGCTGCTTGATAATCCCCGCAACCGGCGGTATCTCCGGCGTCAAATACGGCAATGCCGGCGGACGCATCATGCCAGGATTTTCAATGTTGCCAGATGGCTCGATTTCCGAATTCATTATTATTCTCTATCGTTTAAAAAGGTCAAGCGGTCTTAAAAACCGCCATTTATTTGCGGCCACTATACCACAAAAATTTTATTTATCCATGTGCTTTTTAATTTACAAAAGTTGCCCCGTATGGTATAATATCGGGCGTTGCGGAAACAAATCCGCAAGCCGCCAGGCAAATCCCCCCCGCCGGCGGCCGTTCGACCATCAGAAAGGAGCTTGCTATGGTCATCTTGATACCGCCATCATAGTTCATAGTTCGTAGTTTATAGTTGATAGTGAAGAATTTTCGTCTTTCCTGCTATTAACTTTCAACTATTCACTAGAACCTATCCCAAAACCTCAATTATTAGGTGAGTAAGAGCCGATATATGAG